>JACQGS010000297.1 GCA_016199405.1 Chloroflexota bacterium
ATGATGGACGAGCGCGGCGACGCCGTCAAAGAAGCCGGTCCGGCGACGCCGGTCGTGATCACCGGACTTTCGGATACGCCGGATGCCGGCGAAGCGTTCCGCGTCGTCGCCGATGAAAAGGTCGCGCGCAATCGCGCGGAAGCGCGCGGGTTCGAAAAACGCGCCACGGCGCAAAAATCGGCGCGTCCCCTCACGCTGAACGATTTGTATGCGCAATTCCAAGCCGGCAAAGTCAAATCGCTGAATTTGATTATCAAAGCCGATGTGCAGGGATCGCTCGAGCCGGTCGTTACATCGCTGGAGAAACTAGGCGATGACAAACTGAAAGTGAAAATGGTTCATCAAGGCATCGGCACCGTGACGCGTTCCGACGTGATGCTGGCGGTCGCGTCGCAAGGGATCGTACTCGCGTTCAACGTTGGCGTTGAAGCCGCCGCGCAATCGCTGATTGAGAGCGAGGGCGTCGACTTGCGCGAGTACACGATCATTTACAAGTTGATCGAGGATATTGAAAAAGCGCTGAAAGGGATGCTCGAGCCGACATACAAAGAGGTCTTGGCGGCGCGCGCACAAGTTCTGCAAATTTTCAAAGTCAAAAAGGTCACGATTGCTGGCGTGCGCGTCACGCAAGGCAAAATTGTGCGCGGCGTGGTCGCGCGGGTTGTGCGCGGCGGTACGGAAATGTTCAAAGGCAGTATCTCGTCGCTGAAACGTTTCGAAGAAGACGTCAAAGAAGTGGCGGAAGGGTACGAATGCGGTTTGGCGTTGGAAAAATTCACCGATCTCCAAACCAACGATCAGATCGAGTTTTACGAAAAAGTGCGCGTTACGTAATCGGTCTGCGAATGTAACTACTCACCAATGTCATTGCGAGCGGTTTTTGCGAAGCAATCCCCAACGAGCAATTGGGAGATTGCTTCGTCGCAAACTTCGCTCCTCGCAATGACAAAATAGTCACTTACATTCTTGGAGTTCGAGAGTGCCCGCCTATCGTCAAGAACGCGTTACCCAACGCGTCCATCAAGAGATCAGTCTGCTACTCGTCCGCGATCTGGGCGACCCGCGATTGTTGAACGTGAACATCACGCGCGTTGAGATGAGCGGCGACCTGCGCTACGCGCACGTATTTGTCAGCCCGCCGGCGTCCCCGGAGGAAGGGACAGAGATGCTCGCCGGTTTGCGCAGCGCCGCCGGTTATATCCGCCACCGGCTCGCCGAGTCGCTCGATATGAAGTTCGCGCCCGAGCTGAGGTTCGATCTCGACCGCGCGATCGAAAAAGGCGAACGCTTTTTGCGCGTGCTGGAGCAAGTGCAAGCGGAAGAACGCGCGGCAAAAGCATTGGCTGAATTGCCATCGACGCACGCAGCAATTGAAATTGTTAAACCGCCCCGGAAACGCGCGACGCTTGCAGAAAAAAAGGCAAGTCCGCCGAAATCATCTCGCAAGAAAATTTTGAAGCAAAAAAAGTAAACACGGGAGCAAGGGAGCAGAGGAGCGCGGGAGAAAGTCGCCCCTGCTCCCCTGCTCCGCAACACCCCTGCAAGGTATATGAACCAAACCCTGACCTTCGACCAAGCCGTCAACCTATTCAAAGAACCCCATCGTATCTTCATCGCCGCGCACATCATGCCGGACGGCGATTGCATCGGCTCCGCGCTCGGTTTGACGTGGGCGTTGCGAAAAATCGGCAAGACCGTCACGGTGACCTGTCACGATCACGTTTCTGAATCGTTCGCGTTCTTGCCGGGCTTGAAGGAATTATCCGCGCAGGTTCCGACTGATGAAGAACTGCTCGTGTTCGTGGACGGCAGTTCGGCGGATCGCTACGGCGCGGCGTTCGATCCGAAATTGTTCGGCGCGCGTCCGGTGCTCGCGATTGACCATCATGCGACAAACGAAAACTTTGCGCCGTTGAATTTCGTGGACGCAACGCGCGGGTCGTGCGCGGAAATTATTTTTCGTTTCGTGCGCGCGCTCGATATTCCGCTCGACGCGACGATCGCGCAATGTCTCTTGACCGGCATCATCACGGATACGCTCGGCTTTCGCACGTCCAACACCTCGCCGGACACGCTCCGCATCGCGTCGGCGTTGATCGAAGCTGGCGCGACGATTGGCGGCGTCGTCGAGCAAGTGTTCAATCAATATTCGTTGCCATCCTTGCGTTTGCGCGGCAAAGTTTTCAGCGCCGCCCAGCTCGATGGAAATATTTTGTGGGCAGAAGTTTCGCAAAAAGATTTGCGCGATTTCGGCATCACGAATAACGGCGCGGGCGGCATGATCAACGCGTTGTTAGGCGTGGATGCCGCGCAGATTGCCGCGCTCTTCACCGAAAAAGAATCCGGCAAAATTGATGTCAGCATGCGCGCGCGTCCCGGCTATGACGTCTCCGGCGTCGCGGCGCGACTCGGCGGCGGCGGACACAAGCAAGCCGCCGGCGCGTTGCTCGATGGACCGCTGACAAGCGCGCGCGAGCGCGTGTTGGCGGAATTGCGAAAAGTAGTGTAGCCCCTTGTGGGCGTGATGACGCGCACGAGGCGCTATGCTACAAAATCCACACGGCATCCTCAATCTCAACAAACCCTCCGGCATTTCCTCGCACGACGCGGTTTATGCGGTGCGAGAAATTTTGCAAACGCAACGCGTCGGTCACGCCGGCACACTCGATCCGATGGCGAGCGGCGTCTTGTTGATGTGCGTCGGCAACGCAACGCGCGTGACTGAATATCTCCAAGATCACGATAAAACCTATCGCGCGCGCGTCCGGCTCGGCATCGAAACCGACACGTACGATGCGACCGGCGCGATCGTTTTCGAAAAACCGTTTTCTACTTCGCCCCAGCAGATCGAAAAAGCCGCGCATAGTTTCATCGGCAAACTCAAGCAGACCCCGCCGATTTATTCCGCGATCAAACAGCAAGGCACGCCGCTCTACAAACTCGCGCGCCGCGGCGCGGAGGTTCAAGTGGACGCGCGCGCCGTCGAGATTTACGCGATCGAGGAATTAAAAGTCGATTTGCCGGCAATTGAATTTACGATCCGTTGTAGCAAAGGCACCTACATTCGCTCATTGGCGCACGACCTCGGCGAAAAACTCGGATGCGGCGCGCACCTTGCCGCGTTGACGCGCCTCGCGTCCGGCGAATTCAAAATTGAAGACGCGCTCACGCTCGATCAACTCCGCGACGCGGCAACGCGCGGCGAGATCGCGCAGCATTTGCATTCACTCGACCGCGCGCTGACCCATTTCGACTCCGCGACCTTGGAACCGGACGAGGCGCGGCAAATTCAAAACGGCATCGCGATCAAATTGCCCGGCGATTTCACCTCGCCGCTTTTGTGCGCGTACGATCGCGTCGGGGTCTGCATTGCGTTGCTCGAGCCAACGGATCAAGATAATATGTGGAAGCCAAAAAAGGTGTTCGCCGTGTAAGGGCGAAGCATTTGCAAGAGTTTAGTCTTGCGGGATTCGGGTTGGCATATGTCAACTCATTTCTCTGAGAATTCTGGTCAGGCAAATGCCTCGCCCCTACAAAACAAAAAACATGGAAATCATTCGCGATCTCACCACCGTTCATCTCTCCAAACCGACTGTCCTCACCATCGGCTCCTTCGATGGAATTCATCGCGGGCATAAGCATTTGATCGCGCAGGTCGTTGCGCGCGCGCAAGCCACCGGCGCGGCGAGCGCGCTCGTCACGTTGCACCCGCATCCCAAAGTGGTTCTGCGCCCCAACTCCGCGATGGAATATCTCAGCACCGTCGAAGAACGGCTCGATCTGTTGGCACCGCTCGGTTTGGATTACGCCGTCGTGTTTCCGTTCAGTTTGGAAACTTCACAAATTCACGCGCGCGATTTTGTCCAACTGCTGATTGAGCATATGCAGATACGCGAAATTTTTTGTGGTGTGGATTTCGCGCTCGGCTACAAGCGCGAGGGCGATGTCGCGTTCTTGCGCGCGCTCGGCGGCGAAAAGAATTTCGCCGTGACGGTCGTCGAGCCGTTCGTCTTTGAACAGCAAATCGTTTCCAGCACGCGCGTGCGCGATTTGATCGCGCAGGGCGATCTGAACGATGCGACGCGTTTGCTCGGACGTTATCCGTCCGTGCGCGGGCGCGTCGTCAAAGGCGATCAGCGCGGGCGCGAGTTGGGCTTTCCCACCGCGAATCTCGCGACGGCGGAACGCCGCTTGATTCCGGCGAACGGCATTTACGCGGTGCGCGTGCGCGTCGCCGGCGAATGGCGCGCCGGCGCGGCAAGCATCGGCATCCGCCCGACCTTTGGCGGCACGCAACGTTTGCTCGAAGTCTTCGTTCTGGATTTCAACGGCGATTTGTACGATCAAGTTTTGGAAGTTCAATTCGTCCAGCGGTTGCGCGAGGAAAGAAAGTTCGAGAGCGTCGCCGCGCTGATCGCGCAGATGCAAAGGGATGTGGAACAGGCGCGCGCAGCGTTGCTCAACATCAAAAAAATGCCTTGACGCTGAGAATCGTCTGGCGTATAATTGCCGCACATTGCCGGTCAGGTTTCAAAGTTGAAAACTGTTACAAATCGTAGAATCGCAAAGCCGCGTGCAAAAGAAAAAAGCTCCGCCTATCGAGTATTCATTAGCCATTCGTCTCACGATTCTTGGATTGCGAAAATGATGGCGCAAAAGATTCGCGACGTGGGCGCAGAGATTTGGCTAGACGAGAAAGATTTAGAGGGCGGCGATTTCATTATCGGAGAGATTATCAAAGGGATTGAAGCAAGCCAAGAAGCAATCGTCTTGATATCTCCTGCCAGTATCAAATCGCAATGGGTCGCTCTAGAAATCGGGGCGGTTCTCAGTCAACACAAACGCATAACTCCGATCCTCATCCACACAAACTACGATGCGATGGCTCCGCTAAAGGATATTCAGGCAAAGGACATCAACAAGTTTGATCAGTTCTTGATTGAATTGATGAGACGCATCGCGCGCTATCGTCATCGCGCGAAAAGAAAAGAGTGAACGATGGCATACAAAGTATTCATTAGCGCGCTATCACAAGATAAAGACCTCGCCAACGATTTGGCGCAACGGCTGAAGCTAACTGGCGTATCGGTTTTTCTTGCCGAAGCACCTATCCACGCTGGCGAAAATATTGCATCGAAGATTGACGAAAGTCTGCGCGAGAGCGATGAAGTTATTGTCCTCCTATCTGGAAGTTCAATTAACAATTCAGCGGTTATGTTTGAACTGGGAGCGGCAGTTGGACTTCATAAGAAGATAACACCGGTCATTGTCGGAATCAGCGAACAAGAATTGCCTTCATTCGTGAGAGCCTTTCCGTATATTCGATATCCAGACGTGGAAAGCCATTTTGCGAAACTCGGGAGCCAACAAGAATTCCAGTCGCCCAAGCGAAAGGTTAAGGCACTTGCTGAGACACGTGGGAATTATGTGCCCAAGAAAAAGTTGGCGAGAAATTCACGCGCCCTATCCAAGCAACACGCAAAGGTTGCTTGAGAAGAATCCAATGCGCTTTCATCTCACACCCGTCTTTTCAGTTGGACGAATGCCACCGAGTTCAATATAATATCGGTGGCATTTTCTTTTGATGAAACGCTTTGAGGAAATTCCGCACACCGCCGATTGGTCGTTCCGCGCGTTTGGGCGCGATTTGCGCGAGCTGTTCGCGAACGCGGCATTCGCGATGTTTGCGCTCGAAGGCGCGATTCCAACGCCAGAGGGCGCAGCAGGAATTTCGCGGCGCATTGTAGTTGAAGGCATTGATTACGAATCGCTGCTGGTCAATTGGCTCAGCGAATTGCTGTACTGGCAAGAGCAGGAGCGCGAAACGTATCAGCGCTTTCAAATCGAGGAAATTTCGCCAACTGCCTTGCAAGCAATTGTTTTTGGCACGCCGCGCGGCAAGATCGAGAAAATTATCAAGGCGGCGACCTATCACAATTTGAAAATCGAGCAGACGCCGGAGGGTTGGCAGGTCGTTGTGGTTGTGGATGTTTAATGTAGGGGCGAGGCATTTGCCCGGTCAAATCTCAAAGACCACATGGTTGGCTTGAACCAAGCAAGGTGTTTTTGGCGAACAACCTGTGGCAAATGCCTCGCCCTTACGCGGACGGATTGATGATTCGCAAAGAAGATTTCACACGCGTTGACGAATTCGTTTGGGAATTGCCGCGCGCGTATCGCTACGATATGCGCGCGCCGGCGCGGCTGTACGCCGACGAAGCGTTGCTCGACGATGCGCTCGGCGATGATTCGCTCACGCAATTGGTGAACACCGCGACGTTGCCCGGCATCGTGAAGTACGCGATAGCGATGCCGGATATTCACCAGGGTTATGGCGCACCAGTTGGCGGCGTGTTTGCCACGCAATTGCCGGACGGCGTGATTTCGCCGGGCGCGATCGGGTACGATATCAATTGCGGCGTGCGCGTGCTCGCCTCGAAAATCGACGCGGCAGAAATTCAGCCGCACCTCAACGATCTGGCGAACGCGCTCTACAAAAATTGTCCGAGCGGCGTCGGCGTCGAAGGCACCACGCCGCTAACCACCGGCAAACTCGAGCACGTGCTCGAACTGGGCGCGGAATGGGCGTTGCAAAATAAATATGCGACGCGCGACGATTTGCAACACACCGAAGAGTCCGGCAAGATGCCGGGCGCGGACGCATCGAAAGTTTCCAGCCGCGCGAAAAATCGCGGGATGGCTCAACTCGGCACGCTTGGCGCCGGCAATCATTTCATCGAAGTGGATCGCGTCGCGGAAATATTTGACGCGGCAGTCGCCGAAGCCCTCGGCTTGTTTCCGAATCAAGTCGTCACGCAAATTCATTGCGGCTCGCGCGGTTTGGGGCATCAAGTCTGCACCGATTACGTGAATATTTTTCAACGCACGGCGCGCGAATACAACATTCGCTTGCCTGACCGCGAGCTTGTGTGCGCGCCGTTCGATTCCGAAGAGGGGCAGGATTATTTGCGCGCGATGGCGGCGGCGGCGAATTTCGCGTTTTGCAATCGCCAAGTGCTTGCGCATCACATTCGCCGGTCGTTCGAGCAAACGCTGAAGGGAAAAGTGCGCGATTTTCGTTTGCACCAAGTGTACGATATCGCGCACAATATGGGCAAGGTCGAAGAGCACGAACTCGACGGCACGCGCGTGAAGCTGTGCGTGCATCGCAAAGGCGCGACGCGCGCGTTCGGTCCGGGCTCGCCGGTCTTGCCGGACGATTTGAAAGCCATCGGTCAGCCGGTTTTAATTCCCGGCTCGATGGGAACCGCATCGTATATTTTGATCGGCACTGCCGGCTCGATGGCGCAAACCTTCGGATCGAGTTGTCACGGCGCGGGGCGCGTGATGAGCCGCTCGCGAGCGAAGCATGAAATTCGTGGCGACACATTGCGCGATGAACTGGTCGCGCGCGGCATCGCCGTCCGCGCCGGCTCACTGCCGGGACTCGCCGAAGAAGCGCCGCAGGCGTACAAAGATGTATCGCGCGTGGTCGAGGTCGTGCATCGCGCCGGCATCGGCAAAAAAATCGCGCGGTTGGAGCCGATGGCGGTGATCAAGGGATAAGCGCGTTGACGCCTCGCGACGGAGATGCTATACTCGCGCGCGGAGGAAGCGAAATGGGAAATCAAGTAACTTTGACTCTGCCCAGAGAGTTGTACGAACATGCCAAGCGATGGGCGACGCTGACCCATCGCGGGTTGCCCGAAACGCTCACGGATACTCTGGCACTGGCATTGCATCCAATGTACTCCGCGCCGTTACCTGAAAAGTCCATAACTGCTCTTAGCAATCGTGAAGTGATCACCTTGACGAGAATGAAGATGCAATCCAAGCAGGGGCATCGTCTCAACGAATTGTTGCGGAAACAACGTGAGGGTGATCTGGCGAACAACCAGCAACGCGAATTGCTCGCCTTGATGCAAGTTTATGATCGGTTGTGGGTTCGCCAATCCGAAGCATTGGCAGAAGCAGTTCGACGTGGTTTGCGGGAGCCGCTTGAGCCGCGAAGTCCGCGTCAATTCCGGATTATGTCCGCACACGCGTGCGCTCCCAAGCCCGGCATCGTTGCGGCTATTGCTTGACCCGACAAGATTATGTACCGTGGACGCTTGAAGTTGAACACATCGTTCCGCTATCCAAAGGCGGGGCAAGCAATGAAGAAAACCTTTGGCTCGCTTGCCGTTCTTGCAATCTGTACAAGAGCGATCAGACGCATGCGCGTGACCCATTGACCGGGCGGCGTGTGCGTCTCTTTAATCCTCGCCGTCAAAAGTGGAAACTCCATTTCCAATGGAGCGGAGACGGGTTGATGATTATTGGACGGACGGCTTGCGGGCGCGTGACTGTGATTGCGCTCAATCTGAACAACCTGATTGCCGTAACAGTACGACGAAACTGGATGAAAGCCGGTTGGCATCCTCCAGAGGATTGATTCTTGAATGCGACTTGAGAGTATCTCAGTATCCGAATCCATCGGCGCGATCCTCATCCACAACATTATCGGCGCGGATGGACGAAAAGTGTTTTCTAAAGGACATCTCGTCAGCGCGCAAGACGTGGAAAAACTACGCGCGCTCGGAATGCCAAGTGTTTACGCCGCGATGCTCGACGCAGGTGACGTGCGCGAAGACGACGCGGCGGCGCGGCTCGCGCGTGCGGTTGCCGGCGATGGCATTGATCGGAGCAAGCCGAGCGGCGGACGCGTGAATCTGTACGCGACGAATACCGGTTTCTTGCGCGTGGGTTCGCAGAAACTCAAACGCCTAAATGAATTGCGCGGCGTAACGCTGGCGACAATTCCAAGTTATTCATCGGTCGCGCCAAAGAAAATGATCGCAACTCTCAAAACGATTGGGTTGGCATTGCCGGAGAAAATTTTGCGCGAGGCAGAGCAGATCGGCGCGGTCGTGAGCGTTGCGCCGGTCGCGCGGCAGAACGCGGCGATCATTTTGACCGGGAGCGCGAGCGGCAAGGCACGCGTGCAGGAGTTGTTTTTGCCGCCGATCCGCGCGCGGATTGAAGCCGCCGGCGCGCGCGTCGTCGTGGAGGATTTTGTCGCGGAGGACGAAGCCGAAATCGCGCAAGCGATTGAGCGCGCCGTTACGCGCGCGGGGGTGCAGCTCATTGTACTCGCCGGCGAAACCTCGATTATGGACGCGGATGATATTACGCCGCGCGGGATTGAGCGCGCGGGCGGTGAGATCGAACTTTATGGTGCGCCGGTCGAGCCGGGCAATCTGCTTTTGCTCGCGTATCGCGGCGACACGCCGATCATCGGCGCGCCGGGCTGCATCAAATCGCGCGAGACGAATGTCGTTGACCTGATCTTGCCACGGCTGTTGATCGGCGAACGCGTTGCGCGCGCGGATGTGATTGCGTTAGCAGAGGGCGGGTTATTGTAAAAAAGGGAGGAAAAATGTCGCGACGTCTGGTGGTTTACACGCGCACGTTCGATTGTCCGTACTGGGAGCGCGCGAAAGCGTTTCTCGAGGCGCATCACATTCCTTATCACATGATTTATATTGACCAGGATGCGCAAGCAAAAAGGCAAGTCTTGCAATGGACGGGGATGGAGATTGTTCCGACGCTCGTCATCGCGGAAGAAAATTCGCTCGAGCCGTTTTTTCCGCCTGCGCCGCTCGCAGACGATCAATCGCCGCACGGCGTGGATCGCGGCACGCTGTTCAGCGAGCCCAGCGACCGGCGATTAGAAATATTTTTGCGGCGGCATGGAATCATGAAATAAGAAAAAACCGGAGAACGAAAACGTTCTCCGGTTTTTTCTTCGCCCCGCGCCGCAATTATTTTTCGTCGAGCAAACCCAAGTCCCGCAAACTACTCTCTTCCCCGCGCCAATCTTTCCACACCTTGACCCACAGTTCGAGATACGCGGCGTGCCCCAGCCATTGCTCAATTTCTTGCCGCGCCGCCTGCCCGATTTGCTTGAGCATCGCGCCGCGCGCGCCAATCACAATCCCTTTTTGCGATTCGCGCTCGACGTAGATCGTCGCGCCGATATGCGTCAACGTTGGACTGCGCGCCTGCCATTCATCAATCGCGACTGCCGCCGCATGTGGAACTTCTTGCCGCGTGTTCAGCAAGACTTGCTCGCGAATAATTTCCGCCGCCATCGCTTGCAGGTTCTGATCCGTGACAATATCGGCGGCAAAATATTCCGGTCCCTCCGGTAATTGCGCGAGGATTTGATCGAGCAGCTTTGGCAAATTTTCGCCCAGCGATGCGCTCACGCGCATCCAATCCACATGCGGCGTCAACGCCCAATGCGCTTGCGTCACTGTCTCGACGTTCGCCGGCTTGAGCAAATCCATTTTGTTCAGCGCGAGCAAGACCGGCGCGCGCGCTTTCTCTTTCAATAACGCACCGATCCGAATATCTTCATCGGTTGGCAGGCGCGAACCATCCGTCACAAACACGATCGCGTCCACATCGTCGATCGCGTTCGTCGCGGTTTGCACCATCGTACGGTTGAGAAGTGGGGCGCGCGCGCCGGTCAGTTGGTGAATGCCGGGCGTGTCGACGAAAATGATTTGCGCGTCAGCGCGCGTGAGAATGCCGCGCACGACGCGCCGGGTCGTTTGCGGCTTGGACGAGACGATGGCAATTTTCGCGCCGACGAACGCGTTGACGAGCGTCGATTTGCCGACGTTCGGCTTGCCGATAACCGCCACGAACCCGGATTTATGCATGATTTGAATTTTGCTTTGGGTTACCCACGTTTTTATTTTGCCAGTGTTTTCAGGCGGTCGTAGACGGGGCGACCCAAGATGTGGAACGCGCCGGTCTCTTGCGTCATATCCTGAAAGTCCAAATTCCACAGAAACGCCGCGCCCACATAGCCATAACTTTTCATCATCTGAAATGCCTTGACGGTCCATTGGGCTTGCTGTTCGAGCGTGATGGATTTAGCGTACTCGTAACCTTTTTTCGGCGTGGGATCGACCGCCCAGCCAAATTCCGTGACCCAAATTCTTTTCCCGCTATCGCCATTTAACACCATCGTTTCACGATAGCGCTCCAAGGTTCCCCGGAAAAAGAAGGAAGGATGATCAAAGAAAGCGTTACACTGATTCTTGGTCAGCGGCGCGGCATCGGGAGCATTGCAAAAGCCGCTCGGATGCGCGCCAATCGCGTCCGAATTTTGTTTCAGTCCGTTCTGATAGAGTTCCTTGAGAAACTTGACGTCGTCAATCGCGGTCGTCCCATCGTCATAGCCGGTCGGCGTCGGCGCGCCGGAAATGACCGTGACGCTCGGGCAGTTTTTCTTGATGCCCGCGTACGCGCGCTTGAGCATATCCATATACGCCGCCGCCGAGATCGGCTTGCCGTGCCATTCGGTCAGCAGATTGTGCTCGTTCCAGACTTCCATCGCGCCTAAACCGCGTTGGCAAAAAAAACTGGCGACCCCGCTCATAAAATTCGCGGCGTCTTGCATATTATCCGGCGGACCCGATCCGCCCGCGCCGTTATCCGCGCGTGTCCATTTCGGCGCGCAGGTCACGCTAAAGAGCACGCGCAAGCCGCGCGCTTGGGCGGCGTCGGTCAACGCGATTATTTTGTTGAGATCAGCAAGTCCTCTCTCAAGTTCAAAATCACACCAGCGCAATTGGATCTTGACCCAATCAAATCCCAATTGTTGCACCTCACCCATCGATTGCTTCGGGTCACGCGCGGTCCAATTCACTTGCGCGCCGTAGCCCATACTGTAACGCGGCAGCGGCGTGAGAAACGGAGTCTTGGGCGCGGGCGACGCGGATGTCGTCGGCGGCGCGGCGGTTCCATCGGTCACCCCAATCGCGACTTTGGTCGGCGCGGTTTCGCTCGGTTCGTCATCGGGAGGTGGCGTCCCCAAGCTCACGATGCCCGGAATCTCACACCCGAACAGCAGCATACTGCCGATAACGAGAATTCGGGACAACCGCATACCGCGCAAACGCGCCGAAAATTGAAGAGGCGAGTCCATCTCGCCTCTGTTCGCAAGTTTTTTCGAGTCCATTCTGACTTTCGGTTTACAAGAATCTATTTCGGCATGCCGGCAAGCGCGTTGTACGCCGGACGTCCCACGACATGAAAGGCGCCGACCTCATGACTCATATCAGTAAAATCGAGATTCCACAGAATCGAAACGCCAACATAACCCATGCCTTTCATGATTTCGAACGCACGCACGAGCCATTGCGCTTGCTGGTCGAGCGTGATGAATTTCTCGTACTCATAGCCGGGTTTCGGCGCTGGGTCGACGCCCCAGCCAAATTCCGTGGGCCAAATTTGTTTGTTTGAATCGCCGTACTTGACCATTACAGCGCGATACGCTTCCAGCGTCCCTTTGACAAAGAACGAGCGGTGATTATTAAACGAGTTGTTGCAGCCATTCGGTGTGCCGACGCCGGCATCCGGCGCGTTGCAAAAACCGCTCGGGTGCGCGCCGATCGCGTCCGAATATTGTTTCAATCCGTTTTGATACATTTGCTCCAAGAACACCACATCATCAATCGCAGTTTCACTCATCACGCCGGTTGGCGTCGGCGCGCCGGAGACGACGACGAGGCGCGGGCATTTGGCTTTGATGTCCGTGTACGAGCGGCGCAACATATCCATATAGAGCGCGGCGGAAATTCCCTTGCCATGCCATTCGCTCAACAAGTTGTGTTCGTTCCATACTTCGATCGCGCCCAAGCCATTATTGTTGCAAAAGAAAGAGCCCATGCCGCTCATAAAATCCGCGGCGTCTTGCATATTATCCGGCGGACCCGATCCGCCCGCGCCGCCATCCGCGCGCGACCATTTCGGCGCGCAGACGACACTGAGCAGTACTTTGACGCCGCGCCCATTCGCCGCGTCCAAAAATCTACCGATCTGACTTAGATCGGCTTGCCCGCGCGATCCGGAAACGTCACACCACCGCACTTGAATCTTTGCCCATTTGAATCCCATGCCGGTAAGCAAACCCATTTCCGCGTTGGGATCCGCGTTCGTCCAATTCATTTGCGCGCCATAATTGAACAAATTTTGCCCGGCGAAATTTGAAGCCGGCGCTTTGGGCGCTGCCGGCACGGCGGTTGGGCGCGGCGCGGGCGGTTGACCGGATGCAGAAGACGGATTGGTCGCCGCCACACTACTGCGGGCGACTTGAATCGTCACACTGCTGGCGGTGCCAGTGCCGGTTTGCCCAGCATCAAATGAAAGCAACGCTTCGATTTTCGCGTCACCGGTCGTTTTGGGCGCCGTCCATTGTTGTTTGGGATCGCTGACCGTCGTCTTGCCAATCGACTGGTTGTTGACGCGCCACACAATCGCGAGATTCCCTTTGAGGTTGGGCGATTGCAAATCGCGATACAGCTTGAGCGCGTCCCACACGCGCGGATCAATCGTGTCCGCGTTCAAATCGCGCAAGGCGACGCCGCGCAAATTGTATTGGAGCGCGAGGTTGAGTTTTTTGGAAATACTTTCCGCGTTTTCGATGACGACGGTGTGCAACACGTTCTTGTTATCTTTGTACGTGAACGTGTACAGCCCGGTCGACGCGTCGAATTTGATGCCGCCGCTTTCGCGCAGGCGCGGCAAATCGAGTGTGGTTTTGGAATCCGGCGCGACGGTGGAGGGGATTTGGATCGGCCCCATCAGTTTGAGCGCGTTCGCGAAACTGACCGGCGCGTACGAATTTTCAAATTCATCGCGACCTAAAACGGAAAAGTCGAGATGCAATTTGTATTGATCGATCTGTCCGACCGCCCATTGCAAATAGACGGAGACCGCGGAGGGCGTGCCGGCATACGCCGCGCGATCGGTCGGCAACGGAATCCGAACGATATCCGCCGAATGACTGATGCTTGCCCAATCGAAGGAACCCGTATCCCAAACTTCGGAGGAGCGTTGGACGGGCAACGCGAGGATCACGCCGAGAATTTTGTTTTTCGCATGCAACGCGTCGCCGAGTTCGCGCACGAACGTCGCAAAATCGCCGCGATAATCCGAGCCCATGCCCTGATAATCCAGCGTGACGCCGGGATAAGCTTGATCGACCGTGAGATCGACAATCGCTTGAATGTGCGCCTTGCGCGAATCCGGATACCCGACGACGTCTTCGACAATATCGGCGCGACGTTGATCGTTGATGAGATTGCTGAGGTTGGGCAGAACTTGCGCGTTATCGTTGGCGGGAATCGTCGGGAGATTGCCGGCGACGCTGGCGCCGTCGGCAACATAAAAACCAATCGGCGAAATTTCGGCAACGAGCGGCGTCGCTTGCGCCGGCAGCGCGTTTTTATCGGTTACATCCGCGGTGATGGTGGGAGGTTGCGCTTGAGTTTGCGCGACGATGACCCCCTGCGGAATCGACAGGGTGATGTAGGTTTCGATGCGTTGATCGCTGGTAAAAATCTGGAACGGCAGTTTGCTCCATTTTTTTCCGTCGTAACCAAAAACCGTGAGCGTATTCAGCGGTTCAGAACCTTCGGGGATCGGCATCGAGAGGATCGCTTGCGCGGGCAGTTCACCTTGCAAACTGGGTTGATACAACGCGCTCTTGACGTCGAGTTTTGCCGGCAACGTTTTCGCGAGCGCATCTTTGAGAAATTGATCGCGCGGCTTGGACGAGAGGCGAATGCCGACGTTATTGCGCACCGTGCCGCTGGGAATGGAAAATTGCGCACCGTCGGAAATGGAAACGCCGCCGCCGGCGGCGGGGCTGACACTGGTAAAACCCAACGAAAGAATCCGCTGGGGCAGAGACAGCGGGGGCAAGACGAGCGCGAAGACGATCATCAATGGAATCACAATCAGATTGATGAGCCACGCGCTCGCGCGCCCTTCAATCAGCGAATCGAGTGTTTGCAAAAGTGGATTCATTGGTTTAGAGACCACGTTCGTTTACTCCTCAGCCCGCGCCACCAGTTGGCGAGCACAGAAACAAGATAAAAGTGATTCTAGCATAGGCTCATTGAATCGCCAAATTATTCCTTATCCGGCAGACTCTTTAACTCGATTTCCATTTCGATTTGCCGCGCCGCGCCCGGTGCGAGCCGCACATCCCACATCGGCAGCACGCACGACCCCTGATACACGCGCTCGAAGCCGGCTTCCGACAAACTGATCGTTTCGATCGGGGCGCGCCACAGGCGCGTCGCCCTTTTCATTTTCAAAATTATTTCGACCCCCAACCATTCATTGACCATCGCGATTTGTTTCGCCGCGATCTCGCCGCGCGAATCGAGATACGCTTGCTCTCGTGCGAGACCGCCCGCGCGATAGTACGCATCGTCTGAATGCCCGGCGAGCAGCGCAAAGCAAAATTCCGCGCCGAAGCGAAGTGCAAGTGTCTGGGTGTGTGAGTTTGTGAGTATGTAAGTGATTGGCAGATGAGTCTCGCCCGCGCGGAGAACAATCTGCTTCTCGACGCGCAGCGGCGCAAACACATCGCCCTGCCAAACGTGCCCATCACGCGACAACGCGACGACCAACGCTGGTTTTCCGCTTTTCGCTTTTTGCTTTTCGCTTTTTACTTTTGCCTTGTACTCCTGATCCACGAAATCGCCGAGCTCGCGATATTCCGCGCGCGCGAATTGCTCGAGCGTCGTCTCCGGCGCGAGAAAATGATCGATCAAGCCGACGCGGCGATGCCAATCGTACGTCAATAGTTTTTCCAGCCCGGCTTCTTTCGCGCGCACGACGGTCGAGTGAATCGAATCGAGCCGGTTCGCTTCGCCCGGCAGTTGCACCGCGCCGCGCGTGGCGGCATCGTCGAGATCACGATGATAACCTTCGGCGCGCCGCGCAAGCGTATTGACGAGATTTATTTTCTTGGCGCGCCAATCCCATTCGGTAATCGCGCCGCCGCGCGCCAGATCGAAATACAAATTCATCGCGCTGCCACTAACCAGAAGTTCGGCGCGGCTGTCTTTGTCGTAATCGCGCAATTCCCAATTCACCCACGCGCGCGTGCCCCGCGCGATTTGATCGGCGAGCATTTCGGCTTCAATCAAATGCGCATAGTCCGCGTGGCGAATGTGCGGCAGATAAATGCCGCCGAAAACGCCGTGCCAGTATGGGCAGTTGCATTGGGAAGCCCAGAGGTGAGAGAGGGCATCAGAGGGCGTTGAAGGCAGAGAGGATGCAGCGGGCGCGCCTTCTCCACCTTCTCTTGCCTTCTTCCCCTTCTGTGCCTTCTCAAGCCCTCTTATGCCTTCTAACGAATTTACTTTCTCGCTGACGTACAACATCTTCTTGTGCATCGCATTCACTTCCGGATACTTGATCAAAAAATTGCGCCAGAACGCGCCTTTGATGAAACGTAGAATGTCCTCACGCTTCTCGTCTTGCAACTGATGCTTGAGCCGCGCGAGATCGCCGGCGAGTTGCGCCGGCAACGCCCATTCGGTCATCTCGTCGTAGGAAGTCGTCGGCAAGTAGATGCGACCGAGCGCGGGAAATTTTTTCTGGTATTCAGCCAGCGTAATCGTGTGCAGCCATTCGGCGTTTTGCTCTAATGCTTGAAAGAAATTCTCCATCCATGCGTTGGAAATTGGAAATTGGAGGTTAGAGGTTGGAGATTGGAAGTTGGAAGTTGGACTGCCCCAGCAATGCTCGTACGTTTGGGGCCACAGCCCAAATTTTTCGCCGTCGTCGCCCATGACCGCGACGCGCGCGCCATCTTCGGTGGCTTGCGCGCGCAGCCACCCGATTACTTCTTCGACCGGCGTCCACGGAATGGCATAGCGCAAATGCTTGGACGTGCCGAATATTTTTAGCGGCGTGCCTTGCTCTTCGGTCACATAATAGCCAAACAAATCGTCGTCACTCAAGCCGACGTATTTGAAATGCGTGTCGTCCACGAGCGTGTACTCGACGCCGGCATCGGCGATAGGTTTCGCGAGATGCGGCTCCCACACGCGCTCGGCAAGCCACAAGCCGCGTGCATCGTAGCCAAAATCCTTTTTCACCGCGCGCGTTAGCTTCAGAATCTGTCCGCGCTTGTCCGCGTCCGGGATCGCGGCGAGGATCGGTTCGTAATAGCCGCCAGTCATCAACTCGATTTGCCCGCGCGCGGCGAGCGCGCGGACGCGTTTGAGAAAATCCGGCTGCTGTGCCGCGATCCAATCGCGCAGGGGTCCGGTGTAATGCAACGCCAGCTTGATCGCGGGATGCCGTTCCAAAAGCGCGAGCATCGGCAAGTACGCTTTAGTGTACGCTTCCGCGAAAACAAAATCGAAATTGCCGACGGGCTGGTGGTTGTGGATCGCAAGCGCAAGGTGTATCTGTTTCATTTTTTTAGGCAAACAGCGGCTCGTATTGTTCCGACATCGCGCGCATGATCTTTGTCTGCTCCATCTCGCTCATCGGCGCAAAATTTTCCGCCGCGTTCAAAATATTTTCGATCAACCGCACGTCGCCGGCGCTGCACAAGCCGGTCACGCCGGCTTGCGAAAGCGCAAAGCGCAGCGCGTCGGCTTGCGTTGGCGCGTCATCGAAGGGATCGTACCAGGTATGATACGCATGCGCGCGTTCGCCCCACGGTTGCTTGCACCACGCTTTGATGATCATCGCGCCGAGATCGCGTTCGCGCACGATTCCTAGCAAGCGTTCTGCCTCGCGCCGATACGTTGCGTTTGCCCACAGCACCGGGTTGATGGGAAAGAGAACCGAATCGAAATCGAATTTGCTCAGCGCGTGCGCGTGCGTTGCCGCGATGTGCAAACCGTGCCCGGTGATACCGAGAAATCGCGTCAGCCCTTGCGCCTTTGCCTCGATCAGCGCTTCCAGCGCGCCGCCCGCGCCCAGCGCGGCATCTGCATCCTCGATGCTTCTCAGCGAATGCATTTGATACAAATCGAAATGATCGGTTTGCAAGCGGTCGAGCGAGCGGCGCAGTTCGTCCCACGCGCCCTGCTTCGTCCGCTCGAGCGTTTTGCATCCCAGGAAAAAATGGTCGCGATATTTCTGCATCCACGGACCCACGCGTAGTTCCGCCTCGCCGTACGACGGCGCGACATCAATGTGATTCACACCGTGCGCGAGCATCAACTCGAACGCGCGGTCGGCTTCTTTTTGCGTCACCTCGCCGAGCGCAGCCGTTCCAAAAATAATCAGCGTGCTCTGATGTTTCGTGCGACCAAAGCGGCGGGTTTGCATGGCAACTCCTTTAAAATCCCAAAAAGCCAAATCCCAAGTTCCAAAATCCCAACGGTCCAATTCCCAATCCCAAAAAATCTTGCTCGTTTAGAATCTAGTAGTTTGGGATTTCGATGTTTGGGATTCGGGATTTACTTTGTATTTCGGTTTATCAACGTACTCAGGATATTGATCAACTCTGTATTTTCTTGTTCAAGCGCGCGTCCTTCCGGCGAATCAGCGCTTGCGGTGCAAATTACGCGAACCCAGTACCGTGCCTCGCGTGCTTCTTTACGCGAGATAGTCCATTTGTTCACGCGGTCTTTCGTTGTGCCTGCCCCATCCGCTTCCTCGACATTTGCACCAACCGAAGTCGCCGATTCGACCAATTGCCGCGCGGCAATCTGCGTTCCCAAATCTCGCGGCAGAGTTCGGACCCATTTAATCACATTCACCGAGAAAAGAAACGTCCGCTCCCGAATGTCATACGGCTTGCTTTGATTAATTTGCTTCTCTGCCATCACGCCTCCTTGCATGATCTTGGTTTTTGGGGTTTGGCTTTTTGGAAGTTGGGATTTTCATTCCGTGGCAAAGCGCTGAATGATCCGCGCAGTATGCTGCGTGCCTTTGACGAACAAATCGAGCCGGATGTTTTCATTGGGCGCGTGCGCTTGGGAGCCGGGATGCCCCACGCCCGCCGCGCCAATCGGCACGTGCAAATAATGCGCGAACGCGTGATAAGGTCCGCTGCCCCCGATCATCGGCGCAATTTCCATTTCCGCGTCGTACACCTCTTGCGCGGTGTCCGCGACCAACTTGATGAAGGGATGATCGGGATCAGTGCGCCCCGGTTTTTCGCCGCCGAGAAAATCGACGCGCACGTCGCTAAAGCCTTGCGCGTTCAGATGCGCGCGCAACTTGGCGACAATATCTTCGGGGTCTTGATCCGGTACGAGCCGAAAATCGACCTTTGCGCTCGCGCGCGCCGGCTGAACCGTTTTCGACCCCTTGCCCTGATAACCGGACGTGATGCCGCAAATTGTGCAGGTCGGCACGAAAACCGCTTCGCGTTGCAGTTCAATGCCGGGTTGCAAGCCCTTGAGAAATTCTTTTACGCCGAAGCGTTTTTTCCAGTCGCCGGTCGCGTCCGGCAATTGCGCGAGCATTTCCAGATCGCGCGCGGTCGGCGGTTGCGCGTCCGCGTAAAAGCCGGGGATGAGAATCTTTTCGTTCTTGTCTTTGAGTGTGCCGAGCGCCCAGACCAATCGCCACGCCGCGTTGGGAAAGAGCGAGCCACCCAGACCGGAATGCACATCTTGCGACAAGAGTTCAACCGAAAGTTCGACGTAGCAAATGCCGCGCATGCCCAAGAACATTTGCGGATGCTCTTGGTGATTCACCCCGCCAAATTCCCAAATGCACGCGTCGGCTTGCAATTCGCGCGCATGCGCTTGTACAAACGGCGGCAGATTCACACTGCTGATTTCTTCTTCGCCTTCGATCACGAACTTGATCTTACACGGATATTCGCCGTTGACCGCTTTGATCGCGTCGAGCGCGGCGAGGCGGCATATAATGTGCCCTTTGTCGTCGCCGACGCCACGCGCGAATAATTTTCCGTCGCGAATGGTCGGCGTGAACGGCGGCGAGTCCCATAATTCGAGCGGCTCCGGCGGTTGGACATCGTAATGATTGTAAAACAATAACGTCTTGTTGCTTTTGCCTTTCGCCTCCGCCGTGACGATCGGATGTCCGCGCGTCGGATGAATCTGCGTAGAAAAGCCGCGCGCGCGCAACATTTCCGCGACGAGTTGCGCGCATTCTGTGATTCCCAACCCTTGCGCGGACACGCTCGGTTGCGCGCACAAGCGCGAAAGCTCCGCGATGCTGGCGTCGAGATGTGTTTCAATGTACTGATCGATCGCGTCTACCGGGTTTGGCATGCCTCTCCTTTTTTGAATTACCCGCCACCCTCGTGAAATGGGTTCAATTGCAAAACTGACTGGATGGCTTGCTCCAGCGACATCGCTTGTCCCTCCGCCTCCAGACGGCGGAACGTGGCTACGTCGAGATGTCCCACCGTGGTATTGTAAAATTTTGTGTATTCGATCTGATCGGACGCCGACATTGGCGAGTCCGTGTCCGCGCGAATTTTTTCGAGCGCGCCCCACAACCGCGCCGCGTTTTCCGAATCGCCGCGCGCGGTGGCAAGACAGGCAAACGCGTGCAACGACAAGATCATTCCTCCCGTGTTCTTTTGCTCGACGCGAATTTTCAACGCGCGCGCGTGGAAATTGCGCGCCGCGTCGAACGCGCCACCCTCGCGCGCGACCCGCCCCAAATTGTCCAGCGACGACGCGACCGATTCCAAATTCGCCAGCGCTTCCCACAGTTCCAGCGCCTCGGCAAAGCGGGCGCGCGCCGCGGAATAGTCCGGCTGTTGCAGCGCGATATCGCCTAGTCCGCTCAACATCAGCGCGCGATTTTGTTTATCGCCGATCTCTGCGTACACTGCCAGCGCGCGTTCACGATGCGCCTGCGCCGGCGCGAGCGCGTTTTCTTCGTACAGAATATCGCCGAGATTCGCGTGCACAAAACCCAACAACCGCTTGTCACCGACTTGTCCAAACAGGCCCAAGCTTTCATTCAAAAGCGCGCGCGCGGTGTCGTAATCCGGGATCTGCATCGTCAACATCCCTTTCACGCTCAACGCTACCGCCGTCGTCCAATGATCGCCGGTCGCGCGGCTGAGGGTGAGACTCTCCTCACACCATTCCCGCGCCGAACGCGGATCGTGATACATTTCAAAATACGCGCGATAAACTAGCGCGACGGCGAGCCAATGCGGACGCTCCGCCGCGATTTCGCGCGCGCGCGCGATGCTTTTTTCCATCAGCGGGCGCGCGGTGTCTGGATAACCGAGTGCGTACGACAACAATCCCGCGGCAAAGTGCGCCCCCGCATTCGCCTCTGCCCCGGCGGCTTCATCCGCGCGCGCGAGCAACGCGACCAAGCGTTTTTGCCATTCGCCCCAATGCCCGCGCACCCAGCAGAAATACCACAACGCGCCGCCCAGCCGTAATCCCGCTTCGGATACCGCGTGACTTTGCGCCCACTCACAGGCAACACGCAGATTGCCTTGCTCGTTTTCAAGACAATGGAGCCACTCAAATTGCTCTGCGCTGCGCAGGCGCGGTTCCGCGTTTTGCGCCAGCCGCGCAAAATAATCGAGATGCCGCGCGCCCAGTTGATCGGCTTCGCCGGCGGCGCGCAATTTTTCCCACGCGTATTGGCGAATCACTTCTAACATGCGATAACGCGTCGCGGCGTGTTCTTCCTCCGGGATTACCAACGATTTGTTGACGAGCCGCGTGAGAAGCTCAAAGATGTCCGCGCCCGTGAGCACGGGAGAATCTGGGCGCGGCGCGGAATCATTCGTCACTTGTTCCGCCGCGTCCAACGTGCAACCGCCGGCGAAAACCGCCAGCCGCCGGAAAACCGCGCACTCGGGCTCGGACAGTAAATCATAACTCCAATCGATCAGCGCGCGTAACGTTTGTTGGCGCGGCAGCGCGGTGCGGCTTCCGCCGACGAGCAATTGAAACACCTGGTCCAACCGTTCCGCGATTTGTTCCACGCGCAACGCGCTGACGCGCGCCGCCGCGAGTTCGATCGCGAGCGGAATGCCGTCCAAGCGCGCGACGATTTGCGCGACCGCGCCGGCGTTTTCCGGCGTCAGCGCAAATGTCGGCTGAACGCTTTGCGCGCGCTCCAAGAACAATCGCACGGATTCATATTGCGCGAGCGCGTTCAGATCGCGCGCGACCGCGCGATTTTGCGGATCCGGCGCGGGGAGCGGTGGAAGCGGAAAGTTCGTCTCGCCGGGGATGTTCAATGACTCGCGGCTCGACGTCAAAATCTTGACGTCCGGGCAGTTCGTCAACAGAGCTTGCGCAAGCACCGCGCACGCGCCGATCACATGCTCGCAGTTGTCCAAGATGAGCAAGACTTTTTTGGCGCGCAGAAAATCTGCGAGCACGTCGGTGAATGAGCGCGCGCGATCTTCGCGCAAGCCAAAAACCGAGGCGGCTTTCTGCGGCACGAGCGCAGCATCCGTGATTGCCGCAAGTTCGATCAACCAAACGCCGTCCGCGAAATCGGCGAGGAGTTCTTGCCCCACGCGGAGGGACAAGCGCGTCTTACCGCAGCCGCCCGCGCCGACGAGCGTGACCAAGCGATTCGCCGTCAAAAGTTTTTTTACATGATCGATCTCGCGCGCTCTGCCGATGAAACTGGTCAGTTGAGTTGGGAGATTGTTGGAGAGAACGTCGATAGTTTTGAGTGGAGGAAATGTTATCGGCAAACCCGACCTCCAAATTCCAAACCTAACGCGCGTTGCGCATCGATCGCGGCGGCGAGCCCAGTCGCAAACGCGATTTGGAATCCATCGCCGAT
Organism: Chloroflexota bacterium; assembly: GCA_016199405.1. Taxonomy (GTDB): domain Bacteria; phylum Chloroflexota; class Anaerolineae; order UBA4142; family UBA4142; genus JACQGS01. Next base: position 22,582 of record JACQGS010000297.1, read on the forward strand.
CATTTTGTACACAAAACTATTTTGCTGCGCAACCGCGTCGCGGATGATCGCCTCGTGCCGTTTGTGCGCGCGTTCCATCGCCGCCGGAAAATTTCCCCAGAGTTGTGTGCTGCCTTCAATATCGGTAAAGAGAAACGTGACCGTGCCGGTCGGACGATCTGACATCGCCATCTTCCTCGCGCGCAAACGCAATTCCGCGCCTGAACGCAACCCTGATTATACTATCGCCTCACCTCACTGCAAATACATTGACGCTCACGCGACGCGGGGCTATAATCACAGCAATGTCCGCCCAACCGCCATTCGTTCTCACGCTCGACATCGGCTCTTCATCTATCCGCGCCATGCTGTTCGATGCGCGCGCCCGCGCGCTGCCCGGCGCGTCCGCGCAAATCCCGCACGAATTTCGCGCGACCCCGGACGGCGGCGTCGAAGCCGATGCTGACGCGCTATTCAACATTTGCTCACGCGCGATGGATGGCACGCTTGCGGATTTTGCCAACCCCGTCGCGGCGGTTGCGTCCGCATGCTTTGCGATGAGCGTTCTCGGCGTCGATGAACGCGGTAACGCGGTCACGCCGGTCTACACGTACGCGGACGCGCGCGGCGCACGCGAGTCCGCCGAGTTGCGCGCGCGGTTCGATGAACGCGTAACGCATCAACGCGTTGGCACGCTGTTTCACACGAGTTATCTGCCGGCGCGCTTGCTGTGGCTCGCGCGTGAACGCGCAGCAGAGTTTTCTCGCGTGCGATATTGGATGTCGTTCGGAGAGTATTTGTATTTCAAACTGCTCGGCGCGCGCGCGGTCAGCCATTCGATCGCATCGTGGACGGGGCTGCTGAATCGCGCGATGTTGGAGTGGGATGAGGAGTTGATGACGGGGCTTGCGATCTCGCTAGATCAATTGTCGCCGATAACGGAATACGGATCACGCAATACGTATTGCGTATTGCGTAAAAAGTATACAGAGAGGTGGCACACGCTCAAAGACGCCGCATGGTTTTTGACAATTGGCGATGGCGCGGCGGCGAATGTGGGCAGCGGCTGTAGTGATGCATCGCGAATCGCGGTGACGATTGGCACGAGTAGCGCGATGAGAGTAGCAAGGGAGCAAGGGAGCAGGGGAGCAAGGGGGAATTTCACCCCAGCACCTCCGCTCCCCCGCACCTCTGCTTTTCAAGAACAAATCAAGATCCCCGACGGGCTATGGTCGTATAGAATAGATCGCGACATCGAACTCATCGGCGGCGCGCTGAATGAAGGCGGCAATTTGATCGCGTGGCTGGCGCGGCTGTTCCAAATTGAAGACCTCCACGCGCTGGAAAAAGAAATCGCGGCGATGCAACCGGATGCGCACGGGCTGACGATGCTGCCCTTTCTCACCGGCGAACGCGCGCCGAATTGGAACGCGGATGCGCGCGCGGCAATCATCGGCTTGGCGCACAGCACGCACCCAGTCGAAATCATTCGCGCGGGAATGGAAGCGGTCGCGTATCGGCTCGGCATCGTTTATGATTTGCTGCGCGGCGTCGCGCCAGACGCGCCGGAGATTATCGCGAGCGGCGGCGCTTTGCAAAATTCACCGGCGTGGGCGCAAATCGTCGCGGATGTTTTAGGCGCGCCGGTGATTGCATCGGCAGAACCGGCAGCGACGAGCCGCGGCGCGGCGGTGCTTGCATTGAAAGCGTTAGGAGTGATACAATCATTCGCGGAATTGCCGGCAGCGCAGGGCGCGCGCTTCGAGCCGGAGGCGGAGCGGCATCGCGTGTACGCGCGGGCGCGGAAGAGGCAGGGAGAGTTGTACGGAAAAATAATAACGACCGAGTGAGGAGGAGAATATGCACACACCAATCGTAGACAGAATTGTGGAGCAAGTGGAAACACTCACTGAGAGCAAACAAGTTAAAGTCCTGGAGTTCGTGGAAAAATTAAGAATCCCAATTCCACGCGGAGTTGCGGGCAAGGAATTGCTTCGCTTTGCTGGCGCGATTTCAGATGATGATGTCGCTTTAATGGAAAAAGCCATTGAAGAAGATTGCGAGCGAGTTGACCTCAATGAATGGTAACTATCTGCTCGACACGAGCATTATCACCGCGCTCTTCAGAAAAGACGCAATTGTCGCGCAACGTCTTGAAATCGCTCCGAGTGTTTTCGTTTCCAGCACAACGCTGGGAGAGTTGTATTACGGCGCACAGAAATCGGGAAGGGTCAACGAGAATCTGAATCAGGTTGATGAGTTTGTAGCGCGCAACCAAGTGCTTGACTGCGATTTGAACACGGCAAAAACCTACGGCGAAATCAAGAACCAGTTGCGGAAGAAAGGCAGGATGCTTCCTGAAAACGACATCTGGATTTCTGCCGTTGCGGTTCAACATGGGCTGACACTGGTCACGCGTGACGCGCATTTCAATGAGGTCGAGGGTTTGCAAATCGAAAATTGGTAAGCGCGATGGCAAAGAAGAATTACTACGCCGTGAGAGTTGGGCGCGTGCCTGGGATTTACAAGACGTGGGACGAGTGTTCGGCGCAAGTGACGGGGTTCGCGGGGGCGCACTATCGCGGCTTTAATTCCTTGCTGGACGCGGAAAAATTCTTGGGC
>JACQGS010000023.1 GCA_016199405.1 Chloroflexota bacterium
CTCTGTGGTCTCTGTGGCTTGATTCACCCGCGTTCCACTTCGCGCCGATCGAGCGAAGCAAACATAAGGTAGCACACGAGCAAGAACGCCGCGAACAAGAACGAAACGCCAAACGCCTGTGGATATTGGAACGGGTGCGCGAAACGCGTCAACACATCGGCGATGACATGGCGCGGATGCAAGATCAAATCCCACGTGTTCCAACTGAGAAACCGACCGAGATAAATGCCGATGCCGCTCAAGCCGATTGCCGCGCAGACAAACAGCCAGCTGAACGCGCGGCCCCAATAATCGCGCGCGATGCGCTGCAACATTCGCAGAGACGCGAGCGCGAGAAAACAGCCCGTCCAGGCAAACGTCGCCAGCAAGCCGATGTCGTACCACAGCGGCACGCCCGGTCGTTCGTCGAGATGCAAAAGATCGGTGACGATGTATGGCGCGTTCGGCAAAAAGATCAGCCACGCGATGCCGGGCAAAATGAGCAGCCACCCCTGCCGCGGCGCGCGCCGATGCAACGATGCCATCCAGAGCGCGCACAAGTACGGAATCCACGCGAGAAAAATATTCCACAACAAAAAGAAAAACGTGAGTTGCCGGCTGATCAGCACGCGCCCGGCGTAAATCGAAATCGCGAGCGCAGTGGATAGCGCGAGCGGGTACAGCAAATGGTCGGTGAAAAATTCGTGGGTGTTCCTAATCGTCTTGAGCGTATTCGTCATCTTGCTCTCCCGAAGCGAGTAACCGGTGACTCCAATTCACTCGCTGCGCCTTGGTCCAATAGCCAAACACATTCGCCATTTTCCGGTTGAATCATTTGCGCCGGCAAATCGTCCGGACGCGGCGCGCCACGCAGAACGTCGCGCGCGGCGTTCGCCTTATCCGCGCCGGCGACGAGAAATAGAATATGGCGCGCGGCGTTGATCGTCGGCGCGGTCAGCGTGATGCGCCATGCTCGCAACGTTTCAACGTGATGCGCGATCACCCAGCGTGCGCCTTCGTGCAACCCGGCTGATTGCGGAAAGAGCGATGCGGTGTGTCCGTCCGCGCCAAGTCCGAGCAGAATCAAATCAAATTCCGGCGTGGCGCTGAAAAAACGCTTGAGCGTGCGCGCGTAGGTGGTCGCCGCGTGCTCCGGCATTTGTTCCGCCAGGATGCGGTTAACATTCGCGGCGGGAATCGGGACGTGCGCGATCAAGGTATCGTACGCCATTTTGAAATTGCTGTCGGGATCGTCGGGCGGCACCGCGCGTTCATCCCCCCAAAACAAATGCACCCGCGCCCAATCGATTTGCGCGGACAATGCGGGTGTCGCCAACCGCGCGTACAACTCGCGCGGAGTCGAGCCGCCGGAGAGCGCGACGGCAAATCGTCCGCGTGCCGCGATTGCCGCGCGCGCGAGTGCGACGAAGCGTTCCGCGGCATTCTGCGCGAGCGCGGCGCGGGTGGGGAAAATGAGAATTTCAGGAGCAGAGTTTGGCATTGTTGGCTGACACCATCGCCACGACGAATATCCACGATCCTGATCGAGTATGCTTCAACTCTTTGCGATCAGAAGAAAACGTCACGATTCCTCTTGCGCAAGGCGGAAACTTGTTCTACAGAATTTCGACGGGGGTTTTGTGACCACGCTCGGTGCGGGCGAAGTCACTGTCGAAACTGACGAGGGTGAGATTGTTTTTTTCGGCGACGGCATATTGGTAGGCATCGTCGAAGTCGAGGTTGAATTGTTGCGCGGGCGCGATGACGCTATCCATTTCGGATGGCGCGAGCGCAAGCACTTCGAGACCCGCATTCAAGAGAGTGTCTGTCAAAAAGGAACGAAACATGGTGCTGTTTGCGCCGAAAAAAGACTAGCCCGATTGAGTGGAGCGAAAAAACGGATAGAAAGGCTTCGTGTTGTTCGAGGCGGTCAAGGAGGTTTTTGGCTTCTTTTGCCCTGTCTTGCTCCAAAAGAACTTCAAGAATGACATTGGTATCCAAGAGGATTCTCATTGTTTCCCTGCCATCCAGTTGGACGCTTGGTGTTGGAGCTCGACAGATGTGTACTGGTCGCGCCAATCCTTCAACGCGCCGGCCCAATCCATCCGCAGCTTGCCACGTGGTTTCTTGGTTTGCTTTTCCAGCAAGAACACGACAAAATCGCGCACCTCTTGCTGCAATTCAAGCGGCAAGGTGTGCATCAATTCTTCCGTAGATTTCACTTGGGCTTCCATCATCTTGACTCTCCTCTCTCGCACTCAATTATACTCCAATCCAATGCAAGGCAAAGTCAATCTGAAATGCAAACATCACAGTTTGCCATTCGCTACGGGCTATCCGGTTCCGGCTCTTTCCATCGGCGACCGGAGCGCGCCATCAATTCATCCGCCGCCGCGGGTCCCCACGATCCCGCCGCGTAATTTGGAAATACCGGCGGCGGAGTCTCGTTCCAGTATTCCAATATCGGCGTTACGAGCGACCACGCGGTCTCCACTTCATCGCGGCGATTGAAGAGGGTCGAGTCGCCGCGCATGGCGTCGATCAACAACGTTTCGTACGCTTCGCCCGGCGCCATGCCAAAAGTTTCTTTGTAGAAAAAATCCATCCGCACGTCGCGCAGTTGCGTCGTTTGCCCGGGTTGCTTCGCCGCGAATTTCAAATGAATGCCTTCATCCGGTTGAATCCGCACCGCCAGCACATTCGGCTCGACGTTTTGCGACGCTTCTTGCGCAAAGAGCGGATGCGGCACGGGCTTGAATTGAATCATGATTTCGGTGACGCGGCGCGACAAACGCTTGCCGGTGCGAATAAAAAACGGCACGCCCGCCCAGCGCCAATTGTCAATATTCATTCTTAGCGCGACGTACGTCTCCGTCCCGGAATCCGGCGCGACCCGCGGCTCGGCGCGATAGCCCGGCAATTGATTGCCCGCGCCGTACTGCCCGCGAATTGCGCTCGTGCGAATCTCGTCGCGCGGCATCGGGCGAATCGCGCGCATCACTTTGACCTTTTCGTCGTGCACCGCGCTGGCATCGAATGAGACCGGCGGCTCCATCGCGGTCAGCGCGACGAGTTGCAAAATATGCGACTGCACCATATCGCGCAGCGTGCCGGCGGTTTCAAAATAGCCGCCGCGCCCTTCGATGCCGACGGATTCCGCCGCGCTGATTTGCACGTGGTCAATATAGTTGCGATTCCACAACGGCTCAAAGATCGTGTTGCCGAAGCGGAGCGCGAGCAGGTTTTGCACCGTCTCTTTGCCAAGGTAGTGATCGATCCGATAGATTTGCGATTCGCGGAGCACCGCCAGCACTTGGTGATTCAATTCGACCGCGCTCGCGAGGTCTTGCCCGAACGGCTTTTCAATAATCACGCGTCGCCAGCCGACCGAACTCGCGGTTAAACTCGTCTGCGCGAGATTCGCCGCGCCGAGTTGCGCGACGATCAGCGCGTAATTTTCGGGCGCGGCGGCAAGATAGAACAAGCGATTGTTGAGCGTGCCGCGCGTGCTGTCAATCTCATCGAGCAGTTGCGCGAGCCGGGCATAGCCGTTGGCATCGTGAAATTCGGATTGCAAATAAAAAATGCCGCGCGCAAATTCGTCCCAGCGCGGATTGTCGGTCGCCTTGCACCGCGAAAACTGATCTACCGCCGCGCGCATCTCGTCGCGGAATTGCGCGTGCGATTTCTCACGCCGCGCAAAGCCGACGACGGTAAATCCGTCCGGCAAGCGTTTCGCGCAAAATAGATCGAACAGCGAGGGCACCAGTTTGCGCTGCGTGAGATCGCCGGTCGCGCCAAAGATGACCAGCGTGCTCGGCAGCGGCAGCCGCGGCGACGCGAGTCCAACGCGCATGGGAATGAGGGAAGGTTTGGTTTGGGATAGCATAGTTGGAATGTTAGGAGTCAACAGTCAAGCGATTGATTTGCCTGCGCACGATAAATTTGCGCAGACGCAGCGTTGGTGGTGCGAGATAGTTTGATGCTTGTGATTGGTCTCCTGATTCATTTCACGCCAAGAAGCGTACGGACAAACTTTCGGACGATTCGCGCGGTGGCAAGCGCATCTTTCGCATCTTGGATTTCGAGGGGGGCGACCTGGATATCTCACTCTAGCCGCATGCGATGAAAGAAGATCAAGATTATCTTTATCCATTTCAAACAGAACACCGGCTTTGGCGCACAACTCGCTCAACGCGTACAGGTCATGCGTCTTTGGAAATGTCCGTCGGTGAGCAACCAACGCGGCTTTCAAGTATTTTTCGGCGCATTGTTGCGAATGGAAACAAGCCGGTCGCAATAGCGGCGTCTTCCGGCGGAGGACTAATTCAGCCGTTGCTAAATCCTCTTCTGCAATTTCGATCCAGACGCGTGGGTCAGTGGTCTCGTTCATATAGCACGCGTCCTTGAGTGACTATCTCTTTAACAAAAAAATCACCCGATTTCAAGTCGCCTTCAACCTCGCTCGGTGTCTTGACGATGATGTCCACTGGAAAAACTCGCGGGCGCAGTTGGCGCGCGACGGCGAGATAACGCTCATTATGCGTCTCATTCGTTTCCATCACCACCATCAAGTCCACATCGCTGTCAGGTGTCGGTTTGCCGTACGCAAACGAACCAAAGAGAATGACCTTCTCCGGATGCAACGCGCTGACAATACGCTCCACCGCGAGCGGCAGTTCCTTCTTGACGATAGGGCGGGTGTCGTATGATGGCGCGCGGCGCACGCGGTAATTCGCTTTTGCTTCCGCGACGACACGCGCGCGTTTATTCTTTTGGTTTGCAGGTTTGGCGGTTGAGTCTGGCATATACTGCTCTTACTTGCTTCGCATGATCTCGTCAATCACTTGGGCCAGCGTTGGCATTGACGATATGAAAACGTCGTTGGAAGTGTGCTTGTGTTCCGGTTGAAGCAAAGGAGGACGATGCGCCGCGTTATCATATCGCAGAACAAGCGACTTGTCTGCTTGCTGGTAATGATAACCGTACATCAATCGCGGTTCTGTCAACGTTAGGTCAATGAACTCACGGAAATGCAATTCTGAACCATCGCCAAACTTGAGCGTTCCTTTGATGAACCCCCGGACTCTGGAACGCTGGTCAATGTCGAAGGTGAGAATTTCGGCATCGCCGCGCGCTAGGGTGGCGTCAAGCACATCGCGGATAACTTGGACGTACTCAAGGAAGTTGGTAGTGGGCATGTTCCAATTCGTCGAGTTCTCGTTCAAGACCATTCAAGAGTTTATTCTCACCTGCCCATTCCACGTATTCCAAGTCGCCGCCGGGCAAATCCTCCGCAGTCATCTTGGACGAGAAATACTCTGTGGTTTTGCCATAGCGCTTTTCGAAAGCGCCAAGGCGTTGCCGGGTCCGCTCGATGTTCGCGCGGAGTCGCGTTTTGTAGTTTTCAAGCGCGTTTACAACTGTTTGCGCGCTCTGTTGATTAGACAGCTCTATGACCATTCGAATTGCCATGTTCGCCTCCTGCTTACTACTGGCTGTTCACTCTCGCTTCACCGCATGCCCGCCGAATTGATTCCTCAGCGCGGCAAGCACTTGCGCGCTGAACGATTCGTTTTGGCGCGATCCCAAGCGTGTGAGCAGCGACATCGTAATAACCGGCGCGGGCACGTTCGAGTCAATTGCCGCTTGCACGGTCCAGCGTCCCTCGCCCGAATCTTCGACATAGCCACGCAGATTTTTCAAATCATTGCCTTCGGCGGCAAACGCGCGCTCGGCAAGCTCCATCAGCCACGAACGCACGACGCTGCCTTGATTCCACAAATCCGCGATGCGATGCAGATCGAGATTGAACTGGGACGCGTGCATGATTTCAAATCCTTCGCCGATCGCTTGCATCATACCGTACTCGACCCCGTTGTGCACCATCTTGACGAAATGCCCCGCGCCGTGCGTGCCCATCAACGCGTAGCCGTTCGGCGGCGCAAGCGTTTTGAAGATCGGCTCGCAGTAGTCAAAAATCTTTTTCTCGCCGCCGACCATCAAGCAATAGCCGACCGTGAGTCCCCACACGCCGCCGCTCGTGCCCGCGTCCATATAGTGCAAGCCGCGCGCCGACACCTTATCCGCGCGCCGCATCGTGTCGTGAAAATTGGAATTGCCGCCGTCGATCAAGATGTCGTCCTTTTGCAGCAAGCCCAGAAAATCGTCAATTGCTTTTTCCGTCACCTCGCCCGACGGCAACATCAGCCACACAATGCGCGGCGGCTTTAACTGCGCGATCACTTCTTGAAATGTTTTCGCCGCGACGGCGGCGTTTTCTTTTGCCAGTGTTTCGGTCTTGGCATATGTGCGATTCCACGCGACGACGCGATGCCCGCCTTGCAGCAGGCGAATCGCCATATTGTCGCCCATTCGTCCGAGTCCGATCATTGCGAGGTCCATGTTTGCTCCTGAAGCGAAAAGTTAAAAACACAAAGCTAAAAGCAAAGACTATGCTTTTGCCTTTTCGTTTGTGGTTTTTGGCTTGCGTCGTGCCATTTGGAATTCTTTCAACAGTTGTGCCATCGTCGCGCCGCGTTTCAAATGCACGCGCAACGCGCGCCGCCCATGATTCTTTAGCGACTCCCAATCGCCGAGCGACTGCGCGCGCTGCAATTCGGCGAATGAATATGGTTCGCCCGGAATTTTCACGTCGCCGCGCGCGTCCGCCGTGATTTGCAGGGCGAGAATGCTGTTCGGTCCGCCCTTGTGCAGTTGCCCGGTCGAATGCAAAAAATGCGGTGCGTAACCCAGCGTCGTCGCGATTTTCAGCGCGCCGCGCGCGGCAATTCGCATGAGTTGCAAGGCGCGCTGATTCGATTCCGTCTCGGATAAGTACGCCATCAGCGCGAGATAATCTCCGGCGCGAGCTTGTGCGAAGAACGCGCGGAGCGCGTCGCGCAGAGTTTTCGTCGCAATCTGCTCCGTCGAGTACACCGCGAATTGTTTGTTTTCGAGGATCGGCTTTTGACTTGGGACTTGGGACTTGAGACTTGGGACTTGCGACCTGAGACCTAGGACTCTCTTTGTATTGTCCTTGCTCTCTTGCACATTCGGCTGATTGAATGGATTGATTTGCATTCGCGCGCCGGCGACGGCAATCGCGAATTCCCACCGGAAAAATTCCGCGCCGATGTCGTACGCGTCGCGCAGTTGCAAACGAATCACGGGATGTCCCGCTATCTCTAAATCTCTCAATCTCTTTTCAATCTCTTGATTCCGCGCTTTCTCCATTTCCACAAACACGAATACGCGGTCATCGCCGTACGCAGCCGGCGCAGCGACCGGTTCGCGGTCAATCGGCACCAAGCCCTTGCCTTCTTTGCCGGTTGACTCGGCGATGAGCTGCTCCGCCCACACGCCGAACATATCAATGCCCGGCGATGCGACGAGCGTTATCTTGTCACGTCCTTGCCTTGCCAGTTCCGCAAATGCAACGCCGAGCCACGCACCCGGATTTTCTTCCGCACGCGGGTTTTCGCACCGCCCGCGCATCTCTTCCGCGCGCGCGAGCAATCGCGCGAGGTCAATGCCCATCAACGCCGCCGGCACGAGACCGAAATACGAGAGCGCGGAAAAACGCCCGCCGATATCCGGCGGATTGTGAAAGATGCGGCGGAAATTATTTTCCCGTGCGAGTTGGTCGAGCACCGAACCCGCGTCCGTAATCGCGATGAATTGCTTGCCGTCCGCGGCATGCGAGCGAAAATATTTGAACTGCGTCAGCGTTTCGGTGGTGCCGCCGGATTTGCTGGCGATGATAAAGAGCGTTTTCTTCAAATCAGTTTTGCGCTCGAGCGCGCGAATGCTGGCGGGGTCAATCGTGTCAAAGACGTGCATTTGCGGCAAGCCGCGGGCAGTACCCAGCGTGACGCGCAACACCTCGACGCATAACGCGCTGCCGCCGATGCCGCACAGCACCACGTCTTTGAACCCGGCGCGTTTGATTTCATCCGCGAACGTAAGCAAATCGGCGATCTGCTTCTGCATCTCTTGCGCAACGGTGAGCCAACCTAAACGATCCGCCAGTTCCTTGTGTTCCCTTTGTTCCTTCTTCCATAGAAACGGATCGCGTTGCCAAATGCGTTCGACCGTTTTGTTTTTGTCCGCGTCCGCGAGCGCGCGCGTTATGTCATTGCGAGCGACCGCAGGGTGCGAAGCAATCCCCATATTACTTTTCGGAGACTTCATCATGC
>JACQGS010000294.1 GCA_016199405.1 Chloroflexota bacterium
CTCAAGAGCCCAAAAAGAATCCCCGCGCGCAGACCGAACAGTCCACCGATTATCCCGATTGGCAGGAAGGTTAAAGCGCCCGCCACCGTTCGGGTGACCGCATAGAGCGGCGCGAAGGCGAGCGCATAAGCCGCGACACTTGCCAATGCTAACCCCAGGCGAAGCCGATGTGACATTCCCTTATCCTTATCGTGTAAAGACTGCCGATGCCGTAATCCCATTCGGCGTCGCCATCGTCGCCAGATTCGTCGTGCCGGTTCCGATGGGAGGCGACACGTTCACCGTGATTACAATTTCCTCGCCCGGATTCAGAATGCCCGGCTCAAATACTTCGGCGGTTGGCGGCGTGGTCGTCTGATAAATCTGCTGGCTCCATTGATTCACGCCGCTGCCGTACGCGTACCATTTGATTTGGGTGTTCGTTCCGTCCGAGTATTGCAGAATCACGTCCCACTGCGCGAAATCCATCAACTTGCTATTTCCCGAATTCTTGAGCGTAATCTGTGCATAGTCGCCGGCGGGCGTCGTCACCGCGCTGACCGGCGACAGATTCGTCTGCGTGCGCTCGCCCAGCCGCGCTTGCATTTCGCGATTGGATTCGGAAATCGCCGCCTGCGACGAAAGCGCAAAACTGGAGAGACCCGCCACCGCCAGAATCAAGATGCCAATTACGATGATCGCTGTGATTGCCGATTCCATGGATTACCAACTAAAGAAAATGTCGTCCGCGACGCCGTTGGGCAAAACGATCTTGGCAAAATAGCGCTGTCCCGCCGTGAGCGGCGCATAGCCGATAATCGTGATCCGCGCCGTCGCGGTCGGCGTCCATTCGCTGGCATTCTCAATCATATATTCCCAATGGGGCGTGCCGCTGCCGTACGGGATGCGCGCAAAATTGCCTTCGGGTCCAAAAAACAAATCGCTGGCGTCCACCCCGACGACGCGCAACGCGCCGATATTCTTTGCCCACAGCAGAACGTCACTGCCGGATTTCGCCGCGTAAATAATTTCGATCTGGCTTTTCATCCGTTCGTCAATGCGTCCCTGCATGTTCGCGAACGCATCGCCGGTTTGTCCAATCATGGGATAAATCGAGTTGAAAACGCCGAGCGCGGAGACGACGCCGGCGATGATCAAGAACGCGGTGACGACGACTTTATCCAAGTCCCGCCTCCTCGATGAGCGCGAGGACTTCGGGCGCGTTCTCGCCGCGCCCGAGGACATTCTCCAGCTTCAGCGCCACGCGCATCGCGTTCGCGGCGGCGGCTTGGTTCGCTACGGGTTCTTTGTCCAGCGGAATGAGTTGACGCAGCGCCTCTTTGAACTCGCTCGGCAGAATGTTTTTGCGCGCGCTGACCTCGAGCATTTTTCCCACGCGCGCGCCGCCGATCATCACCGCGCTCTCGCGCACCCATTCGACCAACTGCTGTTTCATCGCCTCTTTCTGCGCTTGCGCGTCCGGCGCGATGCCTTGCGCGGCGCGAATCTGCTCCAGCGTGACTTGTTTCACGCCGGTGGGCGCGGGATTGCTCGCGACGCTCGCTTGTTTTTGCCGCGCCTGCTCGAGCGATTGAATGACCGTTTCGGATGGCGTGGATTCGTCGGCGCGCAACGCCGGATAATAGTGCAAAAGCACTTGTTCTTGAATCTCCAACAGCGTGCGCTGGACTTCGTTCTTGAGGATTTTTATTTCGTACTCGAGCGCTTTGACGCGCTGTTCCATTTCCACGGATGCCTCCACAAGTGCGAGCGGTTCGACCAAGTTTTGCTCAGCCGAACCGCCTTTGCCTGCGATGTTGAGTTGATCAGACGACGCTCAGTTGAGATTGGTCACGGTATCAATCAGCGCGGGAGTCGTGCGTTGAATGCTCAGGACTGCGCCCGTCGGGGGCTTGATTTCAAGCGTGAAGGTCGAGTCCTTCACGATCGCCGCCGGGGCTTTGACCTTGATCCGAGCCAGTGAGCCCGAGCTGAGGATCGTTACCGTTTCGGTCATCGCGCTGTTGGTCGCAATCCACTGATTGATCGCGGGATTGGCAAAGCCGGCGAGATAGGCAATGTCCTGGTTGGTTGCCGAATCGAGGTACGACATCTTGACTCGGCTCAAGTCCACGGATGCGCCGCCCGCGACATTGGCAAGATTGAAGACCACGTAGGTGCCAGTATCTTCGAGCACGACGCTGCCTTTAATTTCCATCGAGCCGCGGACTTCTTGCAGGCCGGCATACGCCGCCTCTTTGCTGCGCTCGGTCAGGAACGAGCCCGTCGAGAGAATCGTGAAGGCAAATACGGCGGCGACCACGACGAAGGCGATCAAGATGATTGCCGTTTCCAGAGCGGTGACGCCGCGTTCGTCCTTTAGCATGCGAGAGAATTTGTTGAACATGGGATGTTCTCCTTTTCTGAGAATTTGGGTTTTTACCGATTTTCGTGCCGCTGAATACGGATAGAGTTTTTCTTGGCGATGACTTCCTCCTGTACTCGTCCGGAATTTTTTCTCTTGACGCCAGTATAAGCACAGACCGCGTGTATGCCATTCCATCTTCATTGCAAAATAATTCGGCGTTCCTAGCGATGGAACAGCAACTGCATCCCCTTGCCGAGTGAAGCGCCGAGCAGCGCGAGCGCAGCGAACAGCCACGCCGCCGGAAAAATCGCGTTGACGAGGGAGATGACAAAGACGACGAGCGTCAGCAGAACCATCAGCCCGGGCCGCGCGCGCAAAAATGCGCCGGCGTTGCGCCAGCCGACCGCGCGCCATTCGGCGTTGTCCTCCGCCAGCAGGAGCAGCAGCGGGTACATTTGCGCGAGCAACCACACGAACGCCAGCGCGATCCAAAACGCGCGCAGCCACACGACCAGCCACGCATCCATCTCCGCCGGCATGCCGGGCAGATAGAGATAAATGTTGCTAAAGAGAACGACCGCCAATAGTACGTTGACCAGCGCCAGCGCCCACGCCTTTTTCTGCCACGCGGGGAGATGCGTCTTCTTTTCCGGCAGACTGGCGCGGATGGACAGGAGCGTGCTTTGCACATCGCTCTTCAGAATGCCGACTTCACGTTCCAGCGCTTGGATTCTTTGTTCCAGTTCCATCTCATCCTCGTCGAGCGTCAAGATAAATGCAGGATACGCTGCCAGCGGACGCGCACGCTTTCAGTTTCATTACAATAAAATTCTAGACTCAGTCCATCACAATTTCATAAAGGGGAAGCGCTCTCTAGC
>JACQGS010000295.1 GCA_016199405.1 Chloroflexota bacterium
GGCTGGGCTGCTACCCTTTCTGATTCTGCCCGCGTCCATGCCCTCTGAGAGTATGGATTTCTCAGAATGACATCGCTGGCTAGCCAATCATATTGTGGTAAGGTTTCGTAACGGTTTTCTTTTTCTTCTCGCGCTCTACGGCGTCGAATTTCTCGACGAATTGATCTACGGCTTGCATGGCGCGGTCGTGCCGGAAATAAAGAGCGACTTGGCGCTGACGTACACGCAGATCGGCTTGCTCTCGACGATTCCCGGCTTGATCGCACTCGCCGGCGAACCGCTGATCGGGTTGCTCGGCGATACGCGGCACCGCCGCGCGCTCGTTGGCGGCGGCATCGTCGCAACGACGCTTGGATTGTTCCTCACGTCGCTCGCCGGAAATTTCTTGCCGCTCTTGTTCGCGTTCAGCATTCTGTTCGTCGCCAGCGGCGCGTATGTGAATCTCGCGCAGGCAACCTTGATTGATCGCGACGCGCAACGTACCGAGCACACGATGGCGCGCTGGACGCTGATTGGCGCGGTGGGCGTCGCTATCGCGCCGCTGATCGTGACCGCGCTGTTCGAATTTGGATTCGGCTGGCGTGAATTTTATTTTGCCGCCTCGGTCATCGCCGCGCTATTCATTCCGCTGCTTTTTCGCCAACGCTTTGACGCGCACACCGGCGCGGACGCGGAAACGGTTTCGCCGCGCCAATTGCTGTTGAACTTGATTGCCGCGCTCAAGAATCGCGAATTGTTACGGTGGGTGTTGCTGACCGAACTCGCCGATTTGATGCTCGATAAACTTTTGGAAGTCACCGGGCTGTACTTTCACGATGTGGTCGGCGTCTCGCTGGCGGCGGCAAGCGGCGCAGTCGCGGTGTACAGTCTCGCCGGACTCGCCGGGAATACGCTGCTCGTGCCCGCGCTCGAAAGAATTCGCGGCATACGCGTTTTGCGCGCGAGCGCGCTAATCGTTTTGTTGTGCTACTTTTTGTTTCTGGGCGTTTCCAACGTGTGGCTCAAGTACGCGCTCATCGGCGTCATCGCGTTTTGCAATTCAGCGTGGTTTCCGATTTTGCGCGCGAAAACTTTCGAGGTGCTGCCGGGGCAATCCGGTCTCGTGATCGCGATTACGTCGTTGGGGAATCTGTCCATTTTGTTCGTGCCGACGGTGGTCGGCAGCATCGCGGACGCGTTCGGTTTGCACTGGGCGATGTGGGTGCTCGCGCTGGGACCGATCGCTTTGTTGATTGGGTTGCCTAGCAGTTTATCAGAGAGGTAAGCTTAGCCCCTCGTGGGCGACGCGCACAAGGCGCTATGCTACAACGGCTTTCCGACAGTCTACAACAGAAAAATCGTCGAGGTGAGCGATGAAGCAAATCATCATCGAAACAACTGTGCGCGTGCGCTATGCCGAAACGGACGCGAGCGGCGTCGTGTATCACGCGAATTATTTGATCTGGTTCGAGTTGGGGCGCGGAGAATGGTTTTGGCAACAACAGCGCGATTATCATCGCGACGTTGAAATGCGCGGCTTGGGGTGGCCTGTTACGGAATTGTCGGCGCGCTATATCGCACCTTCGCGCTATGGCGAACGCGTCACGATTCGCACGTGGCTTGCGGAAATTCAAAGCCGCGCGTTCAAGATTGCGTACGAGGTTGTGAATGCGGAGAGTCGGCAACTCTTGTGCACCGGCTGGACGAAGCATTACAACGTGGATTCACAAACGAATCGCGCCGTGCCGATGCCGGCGGAGTTGCGAAAATTTTTGGAGGGGGAAGGGTAGGGGCGACCACAAGGGTCGCCCCTACGTCATTCGTTCTTGAACACGTTCCAAATCGCGGGGTCTTCGCCGCCGGGACGCCACAACACAATGCCGCCCAATTTGTAATCGGAAATAATTTCCCAGACCGCGGCGACGTAACGCGCGTCGACAAAATAAACGGTGTGGCGTTCGCGCCCCGGCGGCACGCAATCCGGATCGTGACGTGAACAGCGCAGCGCGGCAGAGGGACGCGCGTACGTCATGACACTTTCGCCGACGATGCCGCGCGGATCATTTGCCGCCGCGCGAATCTCGCCGCCCCATTTTTCTTTGAGCGCGATCACTTCGTTCCACCACAACGCCGGCGTTTCTTTGCCGCCCCAATCGTAGCCGTACAAATGAATTGCCAACTGCACGCGCCCACGCGGAATTTGCGTGATGGCATACTTGGCGACTTGCCGCAGCCACCACACCGGCGCGATCGCGCCGGGTCCACCGCTATTGCCGCGATATTCGTAGCCCATAATGCGGATGCGGTCGGCGACCAATCCGAGCGCGTGATAATCGGCAAAGCGGCAGAGGACGCAGGGGTCGTTGTCGCTGATTTTCGGCGGCACGGTGACGCTGAGAATTTTTCCATCGCGATGCAATGCGTCCGCGAGCGCGGTGACGAATTCGGTAAACAGTGTTTGCGATTCGGGCGGAAAATTTTCGTAATCGAGATCAATGCCGTCCACGTTGGGCAGCCGCGCGATTTTGAGAATCGCGTTGAGGTGCGCGGCGCGCAGTTTGGGATCGCGCAGAATTTGATAGACGCGCGGCGCGTTCTCCCAACCCGAAGAGACGGTCGGAATTATTTTGATGCCGTTGAGCCGGGCGAAATCCATGAGCACCGCGTCGGCAACCGGCACGTTGGTGGTGAGACTGCCATCGCGCTCGATCGTGTAACTATGCGGGGAGAGCTCGTGGTACGCGTTGATGCGCGGGGCGATGATGACCGAAAGCGGACCGCTCACCCCGCGGTTGCGTTGAATCCACGCGGCGACAATCGGCGGGCGCGGGGGATCGACCGGCAGGCGGTCGTCGGGAGGATCCGGCGGTTTCGCCGCGGTCAAGCTAAAAGTGATGAGGATAAGCCAAGCCAGAATGATTAGTCGACGCATCGGGATGCGCGGCATTATAGCACGAAAAAGATTTTGCCAAATTGGGGACGGCATGGTAGAATCTTGGTGGTGATGGTATGAATGAAAATCAACAGCCGGTTGCCCCCAAACCGCCGAGCGCCTTGACGGAATTGATTCGCAATGTGCGTCTAGCGTGGCGGCTGTTAAACGATTCCCGCGTTCCGGTTCTACCGAAACTAATTATCCCCGCCGCGGCGCTTTACGTTTTATCGCCCCTCGATATATTGCCGGATTTTATTCTGGGCTTGGGGCAGTTGGATGATTTGGGAATCGTGTTGTTGGGGCTGGCGTTCTTTGTCGGGCTGTGCCCGCGCGGGGTGGTGGAAGAACATCGCGCCGCGATCGAACGCGGCGAGCATACCACCGCTGCGACGTCCAAGGACGCGATCGATGGAACGTATCGCGTGATTCCAGACGATGAAGCGAAATAGCAAAAGGAGTTCGAGGTCCGATGGCTGATGGTCTCAAAACGATGCAACAATCGGCGTCCGAATTGGGCGTCACGCCCAGCACGTTGAAACGTTGGGCGAAAGAGTTTGCGTCCTTTCTCTCGCCGGCGCCGATGGGCGGCGATGGAGCCGGCCGGCGTTTTTCGGAGGACGATGTCGCGGTCCTCCGCCGCGTGCGCGAGCAACTTGCCGGCGGACTCTCCACCGATGAAGTCGTCGCGCAATTTGAAGGCGAAGGTCGCGGCGAAACGAGCGCGCTCGCGCTTTCGCCGCGCGATGGCGCGGGCGGTGCGGTCGCCTCGCCCGGCTTTGCGGTCCTGACCGATACGCTGCGCGCGATGATCGAGAATCAGCAAGCGATTCAGAACAGTTTGCAAGTGAATCGCAATTTGCAGGGCGTGCTCATTCAAGACAATTTCAATTTGAAAGAAGAAAATATGAAGTTGCGTGAGCGGATGCAGCGCATGGAACAAGAGCTGTCCGACTTGCGCAAGCGCGACGCGGATCATCGGCTGATGCTCGAGCAGCGGCTGGCGCGCTTGGAAGTCGAAATGCGCAAGGGCATCCTCGGAAAATTATTCTAGGAGTAGAGAAGAACGAACAGTCAACCGTCAACAGTAATCAGTGACCAGTTCTTCTTGGACTGCCACTGTTCACGGGCAACTGATAACCGCTAACTGATTTCAAATGCCTCGCGATGTTGCGGGGCTTTTTGCATTGTGGGAGGCAGATATGAAAACCGCGCGGATTTCGATTGCTGGGTTGGGAAACGTGGGGCGGCGCTTGTTGGAGTTGATGCAAATCAAGCGCGCGATTTTGCGCGAACGCTTTGATATGGAATTGAAGATTGTCGCCGCGTGCGACCAGAGTGGCGGCGCCGAGTACTTTGGGGGACTCGATTCCGCGAAGATTATCGCGCTCAAGCGGGAGAAGAAAGGGATCGCGGCGTACTCCCAACACGGCCGCGCGGAAATGCGACCGCGCGACCTGGTCATGACCGCCGAGGCGGACATTTTCGTTGACCTGACGCCGGTAAATCTCAAGGATGGCGAGCCGGGGCTAACCGCGACGCGCGAGGCGCTCAAGCGAAAGATGAACGTGGTTACCGCGAACAAAGGTCCGCTCGTCCTCGCATACTCCGAACTCGCAACGCTCGCTCAAGCCAACCGCGTCCAACTCCTGCATAGCGCGACGGTCACGGGCGGACTGCCGACGCTCAACATCGGCACGCGCGATTTGGGTGTGGCCGAAATTGAAAAATTTGAAGGTGTGGTCAATTCGACGACCAACTATATTCTGACACGGATGGCAGAAGGCCAAACCTTGGACCAAGCGCTGAAGCACGCGCAGGAAATCGGACACGCGGAAGCCGATCCGTCGCTCGATGTAGACGGCTGGGACGCGGCGAACAAACTCGTGATTATCGCGAATGCGGTATTGCGTCGACCGACGACGCTGAAGGACGTGAGCGTCGAAGGGATTCGCGGGATTACTCAAGATGATATTCAGCATGCGGTGGAACATCGACAGGTGATCAAACTCGTCGCGGCGGCGGAACGGCACGGACACGATTATTCATTGAGCGTTCGCCCGACGCGATTGGACTTGGTGCATCCGCTCGCGAGCGTTGACGCGGGGATGATGGGCGTGATTTATCACACGGACATCAACGGCACGATTCTCGCGATGATTCAAGAGCATGACCCGTATCCAACGGCGGCGGCGGTGTTGCGAGATATTGTGGAAATTTCAAGTCAAAAATAAAAAGGCAAAAGCGTAAAGCGCATAACGTAAAACGTAAAGCGTAAAGCATAAGAGCGTTGTTGACATCGCAAGTGGGCGCGTTTATCATTCAACGCCAAAGGGATAACAGTGCCGCGCGCTTCCCCACCAAATTTAGTAATGCTAAAACTGTATCTCCTCGGCGCGTTTCGCCTCGAACGCGATTCCAAACGCGTAAATTTTTCCACGCGCAAAATTGAATCGCTCCTCGCGTATCTTGCGCTCTTTCCCGAACAACATTCGCGCGAAAAACTTGCCGCGCTCCTCTGGGGCGATTCCACCGACGAACAGGCGCGCCATTCACTCCGCACCGCGCTCGCCGCGATTCGCAAAGCACTCGGCGACGAGATTCTGATTGCTGATCGCGAATCGGTGCAACTCAACCCGGATGCCGCAATGTGGGTGGATGTGCGAAATATTTTTGATTTGCGATTGCCGACACTTGCACCGCACGCAAGTGCAGGTGTTGTCGATTCAGAAATCGCAAATCTGAAGTCAAAAATCGAAAATTATCACGACCTGCTCCCCGATTTCTACGACGAGTGGATCATCCGCGAACGCGAACGTCTGCGTGCGATTTACCTCGACGCGCTGCTCCAACTCGCACAACATTATCGCTCGACCAGCGAATACGCGCGCGCAATTGAAACCGCGCAAAAAGTTTTGGCGACCGACCGTGCGAATGAAAACGCGTATCAGCATTTGATGTTTTGTTTTGCCGCGCAAGGCGACCGCATCGCCGCGCTGAAACAGTACGACGAGTGCAAAAAAATTCTGCGGGAAGAGTTGAACGCCGAGCCGTCGAGCGAGACGACCGCGCTGCGCGATCAGATCATGGCGGAACTCACGGGTGCGCCATCGCGCGAGGCATCGCTCACGAATCTGCCGACGCCGCTAACGAGTTTTGTCGGGAGGGAGAAGGAAATAAAGGAACTGAAGGAATTGTTAGCGACGACACGGCTGTTGACTTTGATCGGCGCGGGCGGAAGCGGCAAGACGCGGTTGGCAATTCAAGTTGCAACGGACGCGGTCGGTGGAGACGACTCGGCGCGTCGTATCTACAAAAATGGCGCGTGGTGGGTGGAATTCGCGGCGTTGAGCGACGCAACGCTCGTGCCGCAAGCCATCGCCAAAGTTTTTGGCTTGCAGGAATCCGCGCAACAACCGCTCGTCGAAACGCTGACGAACTATTTGCGCGCCAAGCAAATGCTTTTGGTGCTGGACAACTGCGAACATCTCGTCGCGGCGTGCGCGCAACTCGCGCAACTCTTGTTGACCCATTGCTCCAATTTGAAAATTCTCGCGACGAGCCAAGAAGTGTTGGGCATCGCGGGTGAAGCAGTTTATCGCGTGCCGTCGCTGGCGGTGCCGGACGCAAAACAATTGCCTCCCGTAGAAAAACAACCGGAGTACGACGCGATACGCTTCTTCGTTGATCGCGTGCGCGGAGTCTCGCGCGACTTTAGTTTGAATGAACAGAACGCGCGCGTCGTCACGCAGATTTGCGCGCAGCTCGACGGCATTCCGCTCGCGCTGGAACTTGCGGCGGCGCGGTTGAAAACATTGTCGGCAGAGCAGGTCGCGGCGCGGTTAGACGATCGGTTCCAATTGCTCACGGGCGGAAGCCGCACCGCGATGGCGCGTCAACAAACTCTGCGCGCAATGATTGATTGGAGCTATGATTTGCTTTCGGAACAAGAACGCGCGTTGCTGCGGCGATTGTCAGTGTTTGCGGGCGGGTGGACGTTGGAAGCAGCGGAATCAGTTTGCTCAGGCGATGGCATGGAAAAGAGAGACGTTATCGATTTGCTTACCAAGTTGCTTGACAAATCACTAGTAGCGGTGGAGGCGCAAGATGAATTGCCGCGCTATCGAATGCTCGAAACGATTCGACAGTACGCGCGGGACAAATTACTTGAGACTGGTGAAGGCGAAGCGATTCGAAATCATCATCTGGATTACTTTTTGAGTTTCGCGGAAGCGGCAGAGCCTAGATTGCACGGTCCTGAACAAGTGCAATGGCTGGATCGGCTCGACATCGATCACGATAATTTGCGCTCCGCGCTGGAATGGTCACTCGGCGAAGGACGCGTCGAGAAGGGGTTGCGGCTTGCGGCAGCCCTAATGTGGTTCTGGTACATGCGCGCGCACTGGAGCGAAGGGCGACAGCGCGTGGAGAGTTTGTTGAATCAACCCGAGGCGGCGCCAAAAACGCTAACGCGTGCGAAGGCATTGCTTGTCTTGGCTAACGAGGCAGGATGGCTGAGCGCGGCTAGCACGAAAATTCAATATCTTGAAGAACTCATCGCCATCGCACGGGAATATGGAGTCGCGGGCAAACGAACGCTGGCGCTCGGTCTCGGCTTTTTAGGACTGGGCCTTTTGGGCGACGATCCTGGTGTTGCAGAATCAAAGCTTGAGGAGGGACTAGCCATTGCGCGGTCGCTAGACGACGATTGGGTTGGCGCATTATTGCTCTGGGCGAGAGGGTGGCAGTTCCGGGGTAAGAAAGATGATCGAGCCGCGCTCAACGCGTTCGAAGAGAGTCTATCGCGGTTCAATTCTTTGGGCGATGAGTATTGGACAGCTGAGGTCTCTTTAGAGATCACCCGCATCTATTTCAGAGAGGGCGAGTTTGCGCGGGCGCGACAAGAGTTTGAAAAGCGCTTGCCGTTTCTCGGTGAGACGAAGAATCGACGAACTGTTTGGAGCACGTTGAATGGACTAGGTGAAATCGCGCGCGCGGAAGGCAGATACGACCTTGCCAAAATATATTATAGGCAGGGACTTGAGATCGCGCGAGAACTCGGCGAAAAAAACGCTAGTGCAATTGCCTCCGTCACTGTAGGATATGTTGCTCTCCATGATGGCGACCTCAATTCTGCGAGATCACTCTTTGTTGAGGGTCTCGCGCTGGCGCGCGAGGTGGATTATCAACCCTTGATGGCTTTTGCTTTGCTAGGATTCGCGGGTTTGGCGGCAGCGGAAAAGCAAGCGCGGCGGGCTGTTCGGCTTCTCGCAGTCGTTGATCCCTTTTTAGAAGCAGGAGACAGGCGAGTCGTAAACCCAGCGGACGCGGCAGAATACAAGCGTCATCTCGCCATCGCGCGTGAGCAATTGGATGAAGCCGCGTTCAACGTCGCCTGGGCAGAAGGCAAAGCGATGACGCTGGAGCAGGCAATTGAGTACGCGCTGGAGAATGTGAAATCAATTTCGTAGGGGCGGCCCTCGTGGTCGCCCTTAAATGGGCACGCACAAGACGTGCCCCTACGAAGAATGACGACCCGCCTCATGCGGGTCGTTTTTTATTTCCGTCAAAAAATATTTTTCCGATTTGACGATAGAACGCTGATTTTTTGCCGATAATCTGACGGCGGCATCCGATACTGCGAACAGAAATTCCCAAGGAGGGAACGATGTTCAAAAGTAACGGACGCTCACACAAATTCGGATTCAAAGCCCTTTTCGTCGCCGTCGGATTGTTCACGCTCGCAATTGCTTCTGGCACGCAAGCGCATGCCGCGAACGATGCTCCCGCCGCAAACGAAATTCGCCTCCTCTCCACGCCGCTCGACGCGCTCGATGGAATCACATTTGCCGGTGCATACGGCGATGACGATGTCGCGTACTTGAGCGAGAGTTTGCAAATGCTGAACGATAAAATGCCCGCGTGGGCGGAATACATCGCGCAAGCCAAGCCGCTCATTCTCTCGATTGATCTGACCGAAGGCGCGCACGGTCGCGCGGCGATTGCGAAATGCTGTTTAGGCGAGCGCGGCGTCATCACGTTTGGGCATCATTTCGGAACACTCGCGGATTCGTCCGATCCGCAGAGCGAGTCGCCCGAAGCGCGTCGCATCACGTTCCTCGCGACGCTCGCGCACGAAGTCACGCACATCCGCGATCAACGCGCCGGCAAATTCTTGACCAAGACCGATTATAAATCCTGCGTCGCCGCCGAAAAATCCGGACTGGAAAAGCAGTTGGAATTTCAGCAAGACGCATTGAACGCCGAACTCAGCAATAACGCGACGTCAGCGCAAACGTACCGCGCGTGGCTCGAACAAAACGTCAAAGCCGAAGCGCGCGCGTTGAAATCGCGCGATTTGTGGAATCAATATTGTGGAGCGTTCTTGGGATAACGGTCAAAAGGAAAGAGTCAAGAGCGAAAAAGCAGAAGGCGATGGTGAAATGCGCAAAGTGGGTTTGTGGCGCGCAACTCTACGCATTCCGTCGCAATTGTTCAGAAAAATTTCTAATCTCAAGTGAAAGGGAATCTAAGGAGTCTCTAATCTAATTTTGCGATGCTGTTGTCGCTTGAGGTGAGAATCTATGCTCAACCAAATGAATTCTAACCAGCGACAACAATCCAGTTGGTTGTGGAACGCGCTGACCATTGCGGCTTTTCTTGCGTTGATTGCAACCTATGTTACCGTGATTTTGCCAATCAAAATCGGCGCACTCTAATCAACTCACTTTTGGTTTTTCAACGCCGCGATTAACGCCTCCTGATCGCTCCACGGATATTCCGTCTCCCCAAAACACATTGACCGCTCATGCCCCTTGCCCGTGACGATGAGCACATCGCCCGCGCGCGCCATTTGCGCGGCAAACCCGATTGCCTCCGCTCGATCATTCACCGCGAAATAATCTTCGCGATTTTTTCGCCCCGCGCGCTCCAGCCCTTGCGCGATTTGCGCGTTGATCGCGTCAAGCGACTCGGTGCGCGGATCCTCGGCGGTCACGACGATTTTGTCCGCCAGTTTGCCGGCAATCTCGCCCATCAGCGCGCGCTTTTGCGCATCGCGCAAGCCGGCGCAACCAAAGACGACAATCACTTTGCCGCGCGCAATCTCGCGCGCAGTTTCGAGCGCAACGCGCAACGCGTTGGGCGTGTGTGCGAAATCGACAATCGCAGTGAAGGGCTCGCTTTGCATCACTTGCATTCTGCCGACGACGCCGCGCACATTCGCGATGCCTTCGCGCATTGCCTCGAACGGCACGCGCCGCGCGATGCCGACGCCAATCGCGGCGAGGATGTTGGAAACATTGTAGCGGCCCAGAAGAGATGAAGAGATTGAGAGATTGCCGTGAGGGGTTTCGACGATGAAGGACAAGCCGCTCGGCGAGTGCGTAATGTGATGAGCGGAAATGCCTGTGACGTGTGACGTGTGACGTGTGACGTGTCTAGTTCCCCCCGTGCTGTAGATGATCTTCTCCTCCGTCTCAATCCCGCGCAAAAACTCAAACGATCCTGTATCCTCCGCGTTCAGCACCGCGACCTTTGCCGTGCGCGCTTTGCGATGCGAAGATGCCAGCGAGCGAAAGAGCATCGCTTTTGCCGCGCGGTAATTCTCAAACGTTTTGTGATAATCCAAATGCTCGTGCTGAATATTCGTCACGACCGCGATGTCGAAATCAATCGCGGCGAGGCGATGCTGCGCGAGTCCGTGTGACGTGCACTCGATCACCGCGTACTGCATCTCCGCCGCGACCATCTGCGCGAGATAACGCTGAATCTCCGGCGCATCCGGCGTCGTCGTGTGAAAGCCGGTGTCGATTTCTTGATCGCCAATTTGCGCGCCGACGGTCGTGATCGCGCCGACGCGATGCCCTGCCGCGCGCAGAATCGATGCGACGAGCGCGCCCGTGGTCGTTTTGCCATCGGTGCCGGTCACGCCGATGACGCGCAGTTTGCGCGAGGGGTTATCGTAGAAAGCGGAGCAGAGGTGCGCGAGCGCGAGGCGGGAGTTGGGGACGCTGATGAGAGGAAGGGATTGAGAGATTGAGAGATTGAGAGATTGGAGATTGGAGATTGGAGATTGGA
>JACQGS010000289.1 GCA_016199405.1 Chloroflexota bacterium
AGAAAATAATCTCGCGCCAACAATCACGCGAGACTCTGCAAAAATTGTTCAAGGAGGAGAAAAATGTCCAAGTTTCAAGTCTTCGGAATGCTGGCATTGCTTGTGGCACTTTTCGCGCTAGCGCAATGCGCGCCCGCTCCCGCACCTGCCGCGCCAACATCCGCGCCGGCGGCAACGAGCGCGCCGGCATCCGCCGCCACTGCCGCGCCGACCGCGACAAGCGGTCCAAAACGCGGCGGCAAAGTGACGATGGCGGTGTGGCAATCGCCGGTAACGCTCAATGGTTTGCTCGGCACGCAAACGGTGATGAGCGAAGTGCTCGTCCTTGTCGTGGAAGGATTGTCCAAAGTCCAACCCGATGGCTCGGGTCTGCCCAATCTCGCGAAAGAAGTACCGACGGTGCAAAATGGCGGCGTCAGCGCGGACGGCAAAACGATCACGTACAATTTGAAAGCCGGCCTCAAATGGTCGGATGGCACCCCATTGACCTGCGACGATTTCAAATTCACGTTGCAAGCGATCATGACGCCGGGCGTCGGCGTCGTCTCGACGACCGGCTATTCCGACATTGACGTGATCGAATGTCCCACGCCTGAACGCGTCGTGATCAAGTTCAAGACTTTTTACGCGCCGTACCTGACCCTCTTTGGTGATTTCGTTCTGCCCAAGACGACCGGCGATCCAAAGGGGATGAAAGATTGGGCGTACAACCGCAAGCCGGTCGGCACGGGTCCGTTCAAAGTGGACGAATGGGTCGCGGATTCGCACGTGACGCTTTCGCGCAACCCGAACTATCGCGAATCTAACAAGCCGTACTTGGATCAATTCGTGATCCGCATCGTGCCCTCCAGCGAAGTCGCCATGCAACTGTTGCAGAGCGGCGAGGTGGACATTATGTGGAACAACACCGAAGCCGATCTGCCGCAACTGGAAAAGATGACTGGCGTCAAAGTTTCCAAGCCGCTGCAAATCGGCGGCGAGCGGATGTTCCTCAACATGGCGGAAAACAAAGACCCTTCCGATCCCAAGAAACCGCACCTGATTCTCAGCGATGTGCGCGTGCGTCAAGCCATCGGATTGGGGATGAACAAGCAGCGCATCATTGACAAATTGCTCTTTGGTCAAGCGCGCCCGGGTTCGAGTGAACTGAACGCCGGTTTCTTCAATTGCCAAGACCTGAAGGCGTATCCGTACGATGCCGACAAAGCCAAGAAATTGCTCGACGAAGCCGGCTGGGTTCCCGGCGCGGATGGCATTCGCGTTGCCAAGGGCGCGAAGGTCGCTCCCGACGGCACGCGTTTGCGCCTCAAATATTCGACCACGTCGGGCAACAAATTGCGCGAAGATTCGCAGGTGCTGGTCGTCGAAGATATGAAGGCGATTGGCATTGATATGTTCATCGAGAACGCGCCCTCGTCGGTCGTGATCGGGACCTGGGACGGCAATTCGCCGCGCCGTCACGGCAATTTCGACATCATCATGTACACGACCAACGCCGGCATTGATCCGCATAGCCAGATGACCAACCTGTGGGCGTCGTGGCAGATTCCGAGTGTGGACAACAAGGGCGGTTTGAACTATACGCGCTTTAATGAACCCAAAGCGGACGAGCTCTTGAAAGCCGCCGCCGCGGAACCGGATATCAACAAGCGCAAGACAATATACTGCCAGCTCGCGCAAATGACGTACGATCAAGCCAATATGATTTACCTGTATCAGCGGTTTGACATTGATTCGTACCGCGACAAATTGCAGGGCTGGCTCGAGAACGCCTGGGACAACAACGGCTGGAACGCGGAAGATTGGTGGCTCAAGTAGCAGAAAGCGCGCAGCCCGATGGCTGATGGCGCACGATCCGCGTGGATTCGCGTTTGCCATCAGCCATTTGCTATCTGCGCTTCGCTTTCGTCATGACCAAATACATTCTGCGCCGCGTCTTGGAGGCGATTCCGTTGCTCTTGCTCATCAGCATCGCTGTGTTCGCGCTGATGCAATTGATCCCGGGCGGACCGCTGGCCGCGTACGAAAACAATCCGAATATTTCTGCCGCTGATCTGGCGCGCCTGCAGGAAGAATTAGGACTGAATGTGCCCAAGCACATTCAGTACTGGAATTGGATCACCGCCGTTTTGCGCGGTGATCTCGGCACGTCGCTCGTCACCCAACGACCGGCGACCGTAGAAATTTTGGAGCGCCTGCCGAACACGCTGTATCTTTCGCTCGTCGCGTTTCTGGGCGCGCTCCTCATTTCAATCCCGATCGGGATCATCTCCGCGACGCGGCAATATTCGCGGTTCGATCATCTGATGACGACCGTCGCCTTCATCGGGCAATCCATGCCCGTGTTTTGGTTCGGACTCATCCTCATTATTATTTTTCACACGACGATCAAGAATCCACTGACCGGCGGACCGCTTTTGCCCGGCGGTGGGATGTACACGATCGGCGCGGATTTTTCCATTGAAGATCGTGTGCGCCATCTCATCTTGCCGGCAAGCGTGCTGATCTTTTTCAGTCTGGGCACGCATATCCGCTATATGCGCGCGGGGATGCTCGACGTTCTGCATCAAGATTACATTCGCACCGCGCACGCCAAGGGCTTAAGCGAGCGCGCCGTCATTACGAAGCACGCGTTCAAGAACTCGATCATCCCACTCGTCACGATCATCGGTCTGGAAATTCCGGGCTTGGTGAGCGGCGCCTTGATTACCGAGACGATTTTTTCGTGGCCCGGGATGGGCAGATTGTTTTTCACGCAAGGGATCGAACGTTCCGACTATCCGGTGATGATGGGCATCTTGATGTTGAGCGCGACGCTGATCGTGCTATTTGGTTTGGTCACGGATGTCGTGTACGCGTTTCTAGATCCAAGAATTCGATTCGATTAAGTTCGGGAAATTTGGTGATGGGGTGATTAGAAATCTCTCGATTACCGAATCACCCCATCACCCAATACGATGCAAGCCCAACTCACTCTTCCGCCCTCGACCATTGATTGGCATGCGCGGATGCGCCCGCAAGAATCCCTAAGCGCGCTCGTGTGGCGGCGTTTTCTCAAGCACAAGCCCGCCGTCGCCGGTCTCGCCGCGCTAATCGCCATATTTTTGCTCTGCTTCTTCGTTCCATGGCTCACCCATTATGATCCCGGCAAGACGAACGTAGATATTATTCGCGAGCCGCCGTCCCTCGCGCACATCTTTGGCACCGATGAGCTCGGGCGCGATTTGTTCATCCGGCTGTGGGATGGCGGGCGCATTTCGATCTTGATCGGCGTCGCGACGATGATCGTCGCGATTACAATCGGCACGGTGATCGGTTCGGTTGCCGGTTTTTACGGCGGACGCGTGGACAATCTCTTGATGCGCTTTACCGATTTTGTGCTTTCGATTCCGCAACTCTTTTTGCTGTTGCTCTTTGCGCAACTCTTGCGCAGCACGAACGATCCGCGCCTCAGCGCCGGACCGCTGCCGATCATCGTCATCATCGGCATTCTGGCGTGGACGCCGGCGGCGCGCCTCGTGCGCGGGCAATTCCTTTCGCTCAAGAACAAAGAATTCGTCGAAGCCGCGAAAATGTCCGGCGCGCGCAATCGGCGCATTATGCTCCGCCACATTTTGCCGAACGCGGCCAGCCCGATCATCGTCGCGGCGACCCTGCGCGTCGGCGCGGCGATCATCACCGAATCCACGTTGAGTTTTCTGGGCTTTGGCGTTCAGCCGCCAACGCCGACGTGGGGCAATATGCTGAAAAACGCGCAGGCGCAAATGACCTACGCGCCCTGGACCGCGATTTTTCCCGGGCTCGCGATTCTCGTGACCGTGCTCGCGTTGAACTACATCGGCGACGGTTTGCGCGACGCGCTCGATCCGCATCATGTGGAGTAGGGTGAAAGGGACAAGGGACAAGTGGCAAGGGAGGAATTTCGGGAAAGTTAAATTCTCTTCTTGGCACTTGTCCCTTTGTTCATGTCACTCAATCGGGGAGGTTCGAATTTGGACAAAAGTAGTTTGAAACGACGCGCGATTGCCGCGATTGATCTCCTCTGCGAACCGCAATCGCTCCAAGATGCTCAGCGCGAATTTCAAGCGGTAACGCGGAACGATCAGAACGCCGCAGAATAATTGAGCGCGCGCTTTGTAAGCGGCAAACGTGCGACGCACCGCGCAGGTGCATCGCACGTCTGCACGCTCTTCCTTGACTTGGGGGTAATCACCAGCCGGCTGACTTTTGCCAAAAGAGGTTGATTTGCCTATAATTCGCCCCGCTAAAACTGAGAAAAATAAAGTGAAGGAGGAGAAGGCAATGACGACGCGTATTCGTTGTCGCGATCACCGCTGCGCGTTTAACAAGCGCGGCATCTGCACCACCGACGAAATCGAATACGACCCCGACGCGGGTTGTCTAACGATGGAAGTGCGCGTTGAAGTGGAAGACGTGGAAGAAAAAGAATTGGACGACGAAGAAATGGAAGAAGAATTGGAAGAAGAACTCGAAGACGAAGAGGATGACGACGAAGAAGATTGGAATGAAGAAGGCGCGGGCTGGAGCGGACCCAAAAAAGCCAAGCGCCGGACGTAGCCCGCGCCCATGACGAATCCCGAGATTGTGATTCGTCCCGCGCGCGCGTGGGACGATTACCTCGCGATTGAAGAACTGCAGCGCGTCGTTTGGAAAATGCCGGACTGGCGTGATGCCGTGCCCGCCAATCTTCTCATCACGATCCAGAAGAACGGCGGGCTTGTTCTTGGCGCGTTCGACGGCGTGCGCGTAATTGGATTTGTGCTGAGTTTTCTGGGCAGCGAAGCGCGCGCCGGTTCCATGCATCTCAAGCAATGTTCGCATATGCTCGCGGTCTTGCCGGCTTATCAATCGCGCGGCATCGGGCTGCAATTAAAGTTCGCGCAACGCGCGCGGACGCTGGCGCAGGAGCTTGACCTCATCACGTGGACGTTCGATCCGTTACAAGCGTTGAATGCCCAGCTCAATCTGTGGCGGCTGGGCGCGACCGCGCGGCAGTATATCGCAGACGCGTACGGCGAGATGTCGGATGGATTGAACGCCGGCGTCACCTCGGATCGCTTTCAGGTGGAGTGGGATCTGAATTCGCCGCGCGTGAAACGCGCCGTCGAAGCCGAACCGCCGCGCGCACAATGGGACGCGTTGGTGCAGGCGGGCGCGCGCGAAATATTTTCCGTTGAATGGGACGCGCGCGGACTGCCGCGCGTCGCGGCAACGCGCGCGTGCGAAGAGGAAATGGTGTTGATCGAAATTCCGGCGCGCATTACCGACCTCAAAGCGGCTGATTTGGATCTCGCGCGGGATTGGCGTACACAAACGCGCGCGGTTTTTGCGGACGCGTTCGCGCGGGGTTACATCGCCGCAGATTTCGTTTCGCGGGAGCGCGCCGGCGCGCGGCGGACTGCCTACGTTCTGCAACGCGCCGGAAACGCGACGCTATGATTGCCGGCGAATGGGCGCACGCACGTCCGCCGGTAGTGATCGCGCGCCGCGATTGGTTTCGCGCCGGCATTCTCGCGGCGGTGTTCGCGCTCGCGCTCGGCGCGTTGCTCGCGTTTCAACCCCTCTCCGATTCTCTCCGCCTCGAGCCCGCCAAAGTCAGCCCCAAAACCTTGCTCGCTCCCGAGCGCGTCACGTTTGCGAGTTTCGCGCATACCGAAGAGGCGCGCGCCAAAGCCGAAATCCTCGTCAAAGATATTTACGATCCGCCGGACGCGAATCTCGCGCGCGAACGCGTGCGCGTGGCGCGCCGCGTGTTGGATTACGTGGATTCACTACGCCACGACCCGTACA
This sequence comes from Chloroflexota bacterium, assembly GCA_016199405.1. Classification (GTDB taxonomy): domain Bacteria; phylum Chloroflexota; class Anaerolineae; order UBA4142; family UBA4142; genus JACQGS01. Next base: position 5,812 of record JACQGS010000289.1, read on the forward strand.
GCGATTTCGCCGCCAAACTCGACGGCGTGCAAGCGATTCCCGCGCTCACGCTGCCGACGTTGACGCTGAGTCGTACGCTCGCGCTCGAGGAAAATGTTTTTCATCGCGTCGTCAGCGAGACGGTCTATGTCGTGGATGTGGCGATGCGCGACGAAATTCGTCCAACGGAATTTTCCGCCGCCTCCGCCAAAGTGCCGGCGCGCGTGAGTCTCGCGCTGTCCGCCGACGAAGCGGATCTGACCGCGCAATGGGCGCGCGCGTTTATCGCGCCGAACAGTTTTCTCAATCCGCTCCGCACGGCGGAACAACACGCGATTGCGCGCGAACGCGTCGGCACGGTTTATCGGACGATCGAAAAAGGTGAAGCCGTGGTTCGCGAAGGCGAGATTGTTTCGCCGCTGGTGTTGGAGGCATTGGAAGCGTTGGGGATTTTGCGCCCGCGCCCATCGGTCAGCGATTATCTCCGCCCGATCCTATTCGCGCTGATTCTCACCGCGCTGCTCGGCGTCTTTATCTTTCGGTTACAGCCAGCGGTATTATTGCATCCCCGCGCAATGTTGTTACTTGTGGTGACGCTCATCGGATTCACCGCCGCCGGAAAAGGTGTAGTGACCGACAAAAGCGCGCTCGCATTTCTTTTTCCGGTCCCTGCCGCCGCGATGATTATCGCCGTGTTGCTCGATGCGACGACCGCGCTGGGCGGCGCGTTGTTTCTTGCGTTGGCGATCGGGTACGGCGTGCAACCCTCGCTCGAGTTGACGACCTACGCGTTGGTCGGTGGAATTGTCGGCGCGTTGTCGCTGGGGCGCATCGAGCGCTTGCCGGCGTTTTTGAAAAGCGGCGCGTACGTCGCGGCGGCGAACGCCGGGCTGATCGCGTTATTTCAATTTGCCGCGGCGGAAACGGATGGGTTGGTGTGGGGGCAATTTCTTTTAGCCGCGCTCGCGAATGGCGCGCTCGCCGGTCTCATCGCGATCGGCGGCGTCTTTGCGCTCGGCAGATTGTTTGGATTCATCACGTCGCTCGAATTGCTCGATCTCGCGCGCCCGGAGCATCCGCTGTTGCAAAAATTGTTGCAGGAAGCGCCCGGCACGTATCATCATAGTTTGATTGTCGGTCAACTCGCGGAGCAAGCCGCGCAGCGGATCGGCGCGGACGCGTTGTTCGTGCGCGTCGGCGCGTATTATCACGACGTCGGCAAAAGTGATAACCCGCACGCGTTTGTCGAAAACCAGTTGGACAGCGTCAACATTCACGACACGCTCGAACCGAAAACCAGCGCGGCGATTGTCATCGATCACGTCGCGAGCGGGCTCGCGCTCGCGAAAAAACACGGCTTGCCGCGCCGCTTGCGCGATCTCATTCCGCAGCATCACGGCACGACGCACGCCGCGTACTTTTTTCGCAAAGCGAGCGCCGGCGCGCCGGTGAACGAGAATGATTTTCGTTATCCCGGTCCCAAACCGCAATCGCGCGAAGCCGCGATTCTGATGCTCGCCGACGGCGTCGAAGCGACGACGCGCGCGGAGCGCCCGGCATCGCCGGACCAAATTCGCGCGATCATCGACCGCATCGTGCAAGAACGCCTGCGCGACGGACAGTTTGAAGAATGCGAGTTGACGTTGCGCGATCTTGAACAAATCAAAAATGCTTTCTTGGATGTTCTGCAAGGGCTGTTTCATTCGCGGATCAAGTATCCGGAAGGGCGATAGGTCGCAAGTCGCAGGTTGCAGGTCGCAGTCGTAGGGCGCAAGTAATGTCCATCACGATTCGAGTTCATCCCAAATTTTCATCGCGCGTGCCGCGCGCGCGGCTGACGCGCCTCGTCCGTCGCGCATTGCGCGCGGAAAAAGCGCGCGGCGATGTGACGCTCTATGTCACGACCGACGCGGAATTGCGCGCGCTCAACCGGAAATTCCACGCAACCGACGCGGCGACGGATGTGTTGGCGTTTCCAGCACGTGCGCGTAGGGGCGAGGCATTTTCACGCGTCAAATCATATCGGGAATCTGATCGGTCTAATGCCAGCCCGTCTTCAAGGAGAAGCGCGTTGTGGAAAATGCCTCGCCCATACATTGGCGACATCATCATTTCGTACGACACTGCGCGCGTCAACGCGCGGCGAGTGGGCTGGCGCATCGCGGATGAATTGGAATTGCTCGTCGCGCATGGACTATTGCATTTGCTCGGTTATGAAGACCACGCGCCGCGCGCGCGGGCGCGGATGTGGCGGAGACAGGCAACCATTTTAGGCAGGCAAATTCCCTCCTGAGATCGAAACGGAATACGAATTACGCAACACGACACGTAATGCATAGAGCGTAGTCCGTTCAAATTCAAACCGCCGAGGATTCTCCTTGAAATACAACGTCAACGAAATTCGCACGCACTTTCCCTCGCTCCAAACCGGCGCGATCTATTTCGATAACCCGGCGGGCACGCAAGTGCCGCAAGAAGTCATCGACGCGGTGCGCGATTACTACCTCACCGCGAACGCGAACAACGGCGGCGCGTTCGCCACGTCGCAACGCTCGGATGCGATCATTGCGGAGGCGCGTAATGCGTTTGCCGATTTCCTGAACGCGCAATCGCCGGACGAAATCGTTTTCGGTCCGAATATGACGACGCTGACGTTCATCGTCTCGCGCGCGCTCGGCCGATTTTTGGATGAAGGCGATGAGATTATCGTAACGCGCCTCGATCACGACGCGAATATTTCGCCGTGGACTGCGCTCGCAGAACGCGGCGTCGTGATCAAATGGGTGGATTTCCACACCGACGATTGCACGCTGAATATGGCGGATTTCGAAAAGCATCTCTCGACGAAAACGCGCCTTGTCGCGATTGGCGGCGCGTCGAACGCGGTCGGCACCCTGAACGATTTGCAAACGCTGACCGATCTCGCGCATATGGCAGGCGCGACGGTGTTTGTGGACGCGGTGCATCTCGCGCCGCACGCGCCGATTGACGTGCAGGCATTGAATTGCGATTTGCTCGCGTGCTCGGTGTACAAATTCTACGGACCGCATCTCGGCGTTTTGTGGGGCAAGTACGATCTGCTCGACCGGCTGTCGGCATACAAAGTGCGTCCAGCCGGCAACAAACCGCCGGACAAATTCGAAAACGGCACGCAAAATCACGAGTGCATTGCCGGCGCGCTCGCGGCGGTGAATTATCTCGCGAGTGTCGGCGAAAAATATGGCGGAGATTTTGCCGCGCCGTATGTGCAATTTAGCGGCAGACGCTTGCAATTGAAATCCGCGCTCGCCGCGATCAAAGCGTACGAAAAAGAGCTCGCGACGCGGCTGGTCGTTGGTTTGAGCGATATTCCCGGCGTGACGCTGTACGGCATCGCCGATCCCGCGCGTTTTGATTATCGCGCGCCGACGTTCGCGATCACGGTCGACGGCAAAACGCCGCGGCAAGTCGCGGAAGCGTTGGGGCGCGAAAATATCTATGTTTGGGACGGCAACTATTACGCGCTCGAAGTGATGCAACGCTTGGGTTTGCAAGATCGCGGCGGCGCGGTGCGCATCGGCTTGGCGCATTACAATACCGCGCAAGAAGTGGACAAATTTCTAGAGACACTCAAACGCCTAGAATAAACGGAACACGAAACACGAAACACGTATTGCGTATTGCGTGTTGCGTGTTGCGTATTGCGTGTTGCGTATTCCGTTGAATGGGGAGAGGACAATGCTCGCGAATCGAGTCAATTTTTTTACCGAATCGGTAATCCGCGAAATGACGCGGCTGGCGTATCAATATAACGCGGTCAATCTCGCGCAAGGGATGCCGGATTTTGAAACGCCGCAAGAACTCAAAGACGCGGCGTGCCGCGCGATTCAAGACGGCTACAATCAGTACGCGATCACATGGGGCGCGCCGGCGTTGCGTCAAGCCATCGCGGAAAAAGCGCGGCGCTTCAACGGCATCGCGGCTGACCCTGACGAAAATATTACCGTCTGTTGCGGCGCGACCGAGTGCATGATGGCGACGCTGCTCGCGCTGATCAATCCCGGCGACGAGGTGATCGTCTTTCAGCCGTTCTATGAAAATTATGGACCCGACGCGCAAATCTCCGGCGCAAAGCCGGTGCATGTCTCGCTCCGCGCACCTGATTGGTCGTTCGATCCAGACGAACTGCGCCGCGCGTTCAGCGCCAAAACCAAAGCGATCATCATCAACACGCCGAACAATCCGACCGGGCACGTGTTCACGCGCGCGGAACTTGCGCTGATCGCCGAGCTGTGCCAAAAACACAACGCGTACGCGATCACGGACGAAATTTACGAATACATCATTTATTCCGACGCGCCGCACATCAGCATGGCGACGCTGCCGGGAATGGCAGAGCGCACGATCACGATCAGCGGCTTGTCGAAAACGTACAGCATCACCGGCTGGCGGCTCGGCTACTGCATCGCGCCGCGCGAAATCACGAACGGCATCCGCAAGGTACACGATTTTCTCACGGTCGGCGCGCCGCATCCGTTGCAAGTCGCCGGCGCGCTCGCGCTCTCGTTCGAAGCAAAATATTTCGAGACGGTGCGCGCGGACTATCGCCGCCGCCGCAAAATCCTCTGCGATTATTTGTCCGAAGCCGGTTTTCAATTCTACGAACCGGAGGGCGCGTATTACATCATGACCGACATTACGCCGTTCGGATCGAAGAACGATGTTGAATTTGTGCAATGGCTCGTAAAAGAGATCGGCGTCGCGGCAGTGCCGGGCAGTAGTTTCTATTCGCCGCCGGAGTTGGGCAGGACGCAAGTGCGTTTCATGTTCGCGAAAAAAGAAGAGACGTTGCATCAGGCGGGGGAGCGGCTGTTGAAAGTGAGAGAAAAAATAGAACGTATTGCGTAGTGCGTGGGGCGTATTCAGTAGGGGATGAGGGCGAAATGAAACTTGCAACTTGAGACAATGAATTCCATCGTCGAATGCGTTCCGAACTTTAGCGAGGGTCGCCGCGCGGAGGTCGTGGATGAAATCGTCGCGGCGATGCTTGGCGCGGGCGTGAAACTGCTCGGTCGCGAGATGGACGCGGATCACAATCGCTCTGTCATCACGTTTGCCGGCGTGCCGAACGCGGTTGAAGACGCGGCGTTTCGCGGCATTGCAAAGGCATCGCAGTTGATTGATCTCGACGCGCATCGCGGCGAGCATCCGCGCATCGGCGCGACGGACGTCGTGCCGTTTGTGCCGGTGCGCGGCGTCTCGATGGACGAATGCGTCGCGATGGCGCGGCGGCTCGGCGAGCGCGTCGCGCGCGAGTTGAACATCCCGGTTTATCTGTACGAACGCGCCGCGACGCGTCCGGAACGCCGCGACCTCGCCTACATCCGCCGCGGCGAGTACGAAGCGTTGAAGCAAGAGATCGCGTCGAATCCAGACCGCGCGCCGGATTTCGGTCCCGCGCGGATCGGCAAAGCCGGCGCGACGGTCATCGGTGCGCGACCGTACTTGATCGCGTTCAATGTTAATCTCGCGACGAGCGATTTGAAAATCGCGAAAGAAATTGCGAGCGTCATCCGCGAAAAAAACGGCGGATTGAAAGCGGTCAAAGCGTTGGGCTTTATGCTCCGCGAAAAGAATATCGCGCAGGTCTCGATGAACCTCACCGATTTCAACGTCACCGGCATTCTGACCGCGTTCAGCGCGGTGCAAACCGAGGCGCAGAAACGCGGCGTTGCAGTTTTGGAAAGCGAGTTGATCGGTCTCGTGCCGCTCGAAGCATTAACGCAGGTCGCGGCGCAGGCATTGAAATTGCCGGCGTTGAAAGCGGAGCAGGTGGTGGAGACGAAATTGTTTGGGGAGTGATCCACGAATTCACACGAATGGCACGAATGATTGATCGCGAGCATTAGTAAATCGAGAGGTGTTCGATGGCTGATGTTTTCATTTCGTATTCGCGTAAAGACAGGGATTTTGTGCGCGCTTTGCACGATGCGCTGAAGAAACGCAACCGTGACACGTGGGTGGATTGGGAAGGCATCCCGCCCACGGCGAAATGGCTTGCGGAGATTTATGACGGGATAGAAAAAGCAGACACTTTTGTCTTCGTCATCAGTCCCGATTCAGTTGCGTCCGAAACCTGCCAAAAGGAAATTGCACACGCGGCAAAGCACAACAAGCGCATAGTTCCTATTGTACGCCGTGAGGTTGGCCCAAAAGATGTCCCTCCTCCGCTGGGTGACTATCAGTGGATTTTCTTTGGAGCAGACGATGATTTCGAGCTAAAGTTCCAAGAACTATTACACGCGCTTGACTCCGATCTAAAGTGGGCGCATACACACACACGGTTGCTCGTTCACGCAATTGAGTGGGAAAACAAAAAGCGAAACGATGCTTATCTATTGCGTGGCAATGATTTGCAGGAAGCGGAGGAATGGCAGGCACAAGCAGCAAGCGGCAAAGAACCTAAACCAACGCCGCTACAGAGCGAATTCGTTCTTGCGAGCCGCCAGTCGTCCGCGCGGCGACAGCGCCTTGTGTTATTTGGGGTGAGCGCGGCATTGGTGATCACATTTATTCTCGCGATTGCGGCATTGTTCCAGAGAAACGAAGCCATGTTTCAAGCGTCGGTCGCGCAGACTGCGGAAGCCAAAGCGGTAACAGAGCGCAATATTGCCCAGTCACGCGAGTTGGCGGCATCTGCGATTTCTAAATCAGCAATCGACCCTGAATTGAGTTTATTGCTAGCACTTGAGGCTACGAAGGTTTCAAAAACGGCACAATCTGAAGATGCGTTAAGGCAACTTCTACATGGACCGAATTTGCGGTTGATAATGCGCGGCCATACCGATAGCGTAAACATTGCTTCTTTCAGCACAGATGAAAAGCTAGTAATTTCTGGAAGTCGGGATGGGACAGCACGTATATGGGAAGCGTCAACCGGCAAAAGTGTAGTTGAGCTGATTGGACACACTGCTTCGGTAAACAGCGCAGAGTTCAATCCTGATGGTATGTTGGTGGTAACCGGAAGTGATGACGGCACAATCCGTTTATGGGAAGCGATCACAGGTAAAAACGTTGCAATATTGCGCGGGGATACTCTTCCTGTGAGACGTGCTGTGTTTAGTCCCAGCGGGAGGTACATCCTTTCTACAAGTGACGACGGCACTGTGCGTATATGGGACACGGTAACTTCTAAGGAAATTATGAATATGCCAGGCAAAAATACCAAGATCTACGCCGCCGTATTTAGTCCCGATAGTGAATTTGTTTTGACTGCGGGTTTGAGTTGGACAATGTGGCATATATCAACGGGCGAGAAAATTCACGAACAGCCACTTCCAACAACGAGATTGGCAAGTTTTAGCCAAGATGAAGAGCTTCTTGGTGTTGTCCGCCTGTATGGACGAGACACAACAGACGTATTTATCTTCCGGTCTGCTTTGGGAGATATTATCACCCATGTGCAACTCACCGGTGCATCGGTTGTAAACATTGTATTCAGTCCCGACAACAAGTACTTCCTAACTGCGAGCGAAGACGGTGTTGTTCGCGTTTGGACAACAGCGAAGGGAGAAATCGTTTCCGAATTACACGGCCATACGCAGTCAATCACCAGTTCTTCATTTAGTCAAGATGGCCGCCTTGTCGTCACCTCAAGTTATGACGGCACAGCGCGTGTGTGGGAAACTTCTTCAGGGAAAAACATTGCTGTGTTCCGCGTTGACAATTGGGTAAATGCAGCAAAGTTTAATGAGAGCGGGAACGAGGTGCTGACATCAAACAGAGATGGAACAGTACGGATTTGGAGAGTTGCGGCAAACGAAGCTGTAGTAGAATTGAATAACTTTATTAACTCAGCGTCAGCGACCAAGTTCAGTTCGGACAATAAGTTGGTGATGACGGTCGGTTTGGATCGATACTACTGGGCCCAGGGATACGATGCGACTAGCGGTAAGCGCACCTTTGGTCGGCGAGGATTATTCACATATTCTTCTGAGTATTCGGTTTTCAGAGGGAAAGGACTTTCTGTTTTCAGTCATGACGGCAAGGTAGCCATTCCATCTGACAGTGTAGATTATGGTGTGGACGTTTGGGATGCAGCCACAGGTAAGATCCTTACAACACTGCGCGGTCATAGAGATACCGTTAATAGTGCAGAGTTCAGCCCTGACGGGAGATATATCGTCACTGCCTGTCATGATGGAACTGCGCGAGTGTGGGATGTAGCTACAGGCAAGACTATTGCTGAATTACGGGGAAACGCCGAATCGGTAACGGACGCTTCATTCAGCCCTGATGGTAGGTTTGTTATAACGCTCACTTGGAATCTCCAAGCACGAATCTGGGAGACTATTTCGGGCAAACTCATTACTGAATTGCGAGACGTGACCGATCTTGCCTTCAGCCCTGACAGCAAGAATGTATTCACGCGAAGCATTGACGGAACAGCGAAGGTGTGGAAACTAGAAAACGGTAGAACCGTATCTCAATTGGGTGACCCCCTTGGATCCCTAGTCTTTGCAAAATTCAGCCCAGATGGGAATATAATCGCTACGAAAACAAAGCCCAGTTCGCCGAAGTACATCAAACCCTCCGGATTAATCGATTACGAGTGGCTGATCTGGAATGTAGCAAGTGGGAAACAAATAACGGAGGTGAGTGGCCATGAAGATTCAATTACCTCTGTGGACTTCAGCTTGAGCGGCAATCTTATATTGACCTCAAGCATTGACAAAACGGCACGCGTATGGAACACAATGACTGGAGATCATCTCGCTATCTTTCGTGGACACTCCGGTGTTGTATGGAGCTCAGAGTTCAGTCCTGATGGCAAATTGGTTGTGACGGCCAGTTCTGACAACACCGCTCGAGTTTGGGAAATATCAACGGGCAAATCAATTGCAGAGCTTCGCGGACATACGAGATCAGTAACTAACGCAACCTTTAGTCCTGACGGCAAGTCTATCATCACCTCGAGTGGTGATGGGACAGCCCGTATTTTTCCAAGGGGAATGTTCGCGCCGCTAGAGGATCTAATTACCATCGCACAAATGAAAGTCACCCGTGACCTCACTTGCGAAGAGCGACTGACCTATTTGCATGAAAACGTCACTTGTCCAACGCCGACACCCTATCCGACATTGACGCAATCCCGAACGCCAACGCCGAAACCTTAATTGACATTGTCAACCTGGCAACAGCTCAATTCCGCCGTCATCTCCTGCCGCCTCTGCCCGCGGCTTGTGAAATATCGCGAAAAAATCGCGCGCGAGAAACGCCGTGCGTATTTAGATTGGGACTATTGGGGCAGACCCGTGCCCGGCTTTGGCGATGTGAACGCGCGCGTTTTGCTCGTCGCGCTTGCGCCCGGCGCGCACGGCTCGAATCGCACCGGGCGGATGTTTACCGGCGACGCGTCCGGCGATTTTTTGTACGGCGCATTGCACCGCGCCGGCTTTTCAAACAAACTGATCGCGCGGCACGCGTACGACGGTTTGGAATTGCGCGATGTGTTCATTAGCGCGGTCGCGCGGTGTGCGCCGCCGCAAAACAAGCCGACGCCGCGCGAAATCGCGAATTGCCGCCCGTATTTAGCGCGCGAGATCGAACTGCTGAAAAATTTGCGCGTCGTTGTCGCGCTCGGGCGGATCGGATTCGATGGTTACCTAAGTTTGCTCAAGGAAAATGGCGCGCCATTGCCGCGTTTGGAGTTCAAGCATGGTGCGGTATATAATCTTGGCGTCGGATTGCCCGCATTGATCTGCGCGTATCATCCGAGCAAGCAGAACACGCAGACCGGGCGGCTGACGGCGGAGATGATGGATGAGGTGTTTAGGAAGGCGAAGGACATTCTGATTTAGGATTTCAGATTTTCGATTTTTGATTTGCGATTTTCGATTGGGGAATGGAAGTTTGAAGTTGGATTGTCCTCTAACCTCTAACTTCCAACTTCATTCCCATTTACCAAAGGAGCGAGCATGAACGTCGCCATGTGGCAAAAAGCATTGAACGTGATTCCGCGCGTGAGCAAAGAAGAGTGGAATCAACTCGACATCATCAGCAAGTGGCTCATCTCGACGCGCGCGGCGGTGCTGATTATGACGTTTATCTCCGCCGCGATTGCCGGCATCCTCGCGTTCAAGAGCGGCAATTTCGATTTCGCGCGCTGGCTCTTGGTCGCGCTCGGCTTGATTCTCGCGCACGCGACGAATAATCTGCTCAACGATTTCACCGATTTTGTACGCGGCGTGGATCAGGACAATTACTATCGCGCACAGTACGGACCGCAGCCGCTCGTGCACGGCTTGATGACGAAAACCGGTTTGTTCACGTACATCGCGGTCACGGGTTTGCTCGCGAGTGCGGTCGGCGTCGCGCTTATCGCGCAGCGCGGCGGCGAGACGCTGTTGCTGATGGTGCTCGGCGCGTTCTTTGTTTTGTTTTACACGTTTCCGCTCAAGTACATCGCGCTCGGCGAGTTGGCGGTGCTGATCGTGTGGGGACCGTTGATGATCGGCGGCGGATATTATGTGATCGCCGGCGCGTGGGATTGGAATGTCGTGATCGCGAGCTTGCCGTACGCGCTCGGCGTGACCGGCGTGATTTTTGGCAAGCATATAGACAAGTACGAAGTAGACAAGAAAAAAGGCATCCACACGTTTCCAGTCGTCGTCGGCGAAAAATTTTCGCGCGGGATGCTGGTCGGGATGCTGATTCTGCAATACGTCTCGGTCGCGTATCTCGTCGTGACTGGATTTTTCACGCCGGTGATGCTCGTCGTTTTGATCGCGTTAAAAGAATTCGCGCGCGTCTATCCGATGTTCAAGCAACCGCGCCCGGCGGAAAAACCGGCGGACTATCCGGATGTGTGGCCCAATTATTTCGTCGCCGCGGCGTTTGTGCACAACCGGCGTTTCGGTTTGCTGTATCTGCTCGGCTTGATCATCGACGCGGTGCTGAAGGTGTGGATTCTCAAATAACCAAGCAAGGGGGCAGGGGTGCGCGGGCGCAGGGGAGAAAAATTTGCCCTTGCCCCTCTGCTCCCCCGCTCCTCTGCTGAATTTGAACCGCTTCAACTCCGCTCAACCACGACACGCCCCCGCTTGATCACCGTCTCGACCGGATTCGCGCCAAAGCGATACGCGAGATGCCGATAATCCGGCACGTCCGCGATCAAAACATCCGCGATTTTTCCGACCTCTAACGATCCGACCCGATCCGCGATGCCGAGCGATGCTGCCGCGTTGATCGTCGCTGCGACAATCGCTTCGGCTGGCGTCAGCTTTTCATAGCGGCAGGCGAGCGCGAGAATGAACGGCATTGATTCGCACCACGCCGTTCCCGGATTAATATCCGACCCCAACGCGACCGGCACGTTCTCTTCGATGAACGCATGCCCGTCGGCAAATTTATTCAGCCCCAAACCAAATGTCGTGCCCGGCAACAGCACCGCGACGACATTCGCCGCTGCCATCGTGTGCATTTCGTCGCGCCGCGTCACCATCAAATGATCCGCGCTCGCCGCGCCCAGTTCCGCCGCGAGCGACGCCGCGCCGAGATTTGTAAATTCATCCGCATGCACGCGTAGACCGAACCCCAATTCTTTCGCGCGCGTCAAAATTTTTCGCGTTTGCTCCAGTGTGAACGCGCCGTCGTCACAAAAGACATCACAGAACAATTTCGGATTTCGGA
>JACQGS010000290.1 GCA_016199405.1 Chloroflexota bacterium
CACGCGGCTGGAGCGGGGCGAGGAGGGAGAGCAACAGCGCGCCGTCCAACTTCCTTTTGCTTTTCCCTTTTACGGTCAGAACTGGAGCACGGCGTACGTAATGGATATCGGGATGGTCGGTCTGGGCAGGGCGATTAATCGGGTAGATACGTTCTACCAGTATGGTCCAACGCCGGCGATCTTGCCGTTGTTCCTGGATGTGAACCCCGAAAAATCAACCAACGCGCAAGTCTTTGCCAAATCCCAAGCCGAGCGGCTGACGTTGACTTGGGATCGCGTGCCGAGCGTGAATCAACAAAACACGTTTACTTTCCAACTGATGCTGCACCCCGACGGAATTTTCGACATTACCTTTCGGGATATCGCGATGCGCGCCGCGAATGTTTACGACTCCACCAATCCGAGCGGACTCATCGGCGCGGTGCCGGGCGGCGGACGACCGGTGCAACTCGTCAACCTCGCAACTGATTTGTCGTACCGCGGCGCGGCTGGCGCAGGCGTCGTGGACAATCTCTATCTCCGTTTGCGCGAGCAGATTCATCAACCGCTCGTTCCGCTGGCGTATCTTTTGATTGCGAGCGCATTGCTCGTCATTGGCGGCTTTCCGCTATTTCTCCGGCAGAATCTCGTCCAGCCGCTCGACGCGTTGTTGGACGGCGTGAAACGCGTCAACGCCGGTGATCTGCAAGTGACGACGCCGGTGCAGTTCACCGACGAGATCGGTTTTCTCACAGATTCGTTCAACGCGATGACCCAGTCTCTGCAGATGGAACAAGCCCAGCACCGTCAGAGCGAAACCGCGTTGCGCGCGATTACAGAATCACTGGAGACGCGCGTCGCGGACCGGACGCGCGAATTGTCCGCGCTCTACAAGGTCTCGGCAATCGCGATGCGTTCGCAGGATTTGGAAGCGCTGTTGAACGAATCGTTGCTAGTGGTGATGGAGGCGCTGCATTGCTCGACCGGCGCAATTTATCTTCTGGCTGACCGGGGAGATGCAGTTGAGCCGGTCCGGTTGCAGGTGGTTGCTCGTCACGGGTTGCCGTCTAAGCTGGAAATGCCGGGAGAAAAGTTTCCGACGGAGGGCGCTTTGTTCGCGGCGATGCGTGAGCAACGTCGTCCACTCCTCATCCCCAATATCGCCGCCGATCCACGCACCCCGCCGTCGATGCGCGCGCTGGGATCGCGGGCAATGCTGATGGCGCCGCTGCAAGCCGATGAACGGCTCTTGGGCGTTGTGGGTGTGTTGCGCGGCGCAGAGCAGGGCTTTACCGCCGAAGAAATCGCCTTCCTCGCGACGGTTTCGGACCAGATGGGGAATGCCGTGCAGAGCCAGTACCTGCGGCAAATGGCTCAAAAGTCCGCGCTGTTGGAAGAACGCCAGCGTCTGGCGCGCGATTTGCACGACTCGGTGACGCAGGCGTTGTACGGCGTGACGCTGTTCGCGCAAGCCAGCCGCGCTTCCATCTATGCGGGCAATCTATCTCTGACCAGCCAGTACAATGAACGATTGAGCGAAACGGCGCAGCAAGCCATCAAAGAGATGCGCTTGCTGATTTTCGAATTGCGCCCATCCCTTTTGGAACAAGTCGGACTTGTCGCCGCTTTGCGACAGCGGCTAGAGGTGGTCGAACGACATGCGGGCGTCGAAATCGAATTCCAAGTCGAGGGCGCCACTCAGTTGCCTACCGCTCTGGAGAGCGATATTTACCAAATTGCGCAAGAGGCGCTCAACAATATTCTCAAACATTCCGCCGCCACGCGGGTTGCCTTGCGGCTGACCACGGATGATCGCGAACTCCATTTGGCGATTCAAGACAATGGCAAGGGGTTTGATCCGGAGGCAGGGGGCGAAGCGGCGGGGATTGGGTTTAGCAGTATGCGAGAACGCGCGGAACGTATGGGCGGACGGTTGCGGATTGACTCCAAGCCGCACGCCGGGACGCGAATTTCACTTACAGTTCCAGTATTGGGTGGTTAGATGGTTCGGTCGTTCGATGGTTTGCTCCAACCACCCAACCATCCAACTACCCAACCACCTAATCGGGAGAGAGCGATGATTCATCTTATCCGCGTGCTGGTGGCAGACGATCACGCGATCGTTCGAGAAGGACTGCGCGCGGTGATCAATGCCGAGCGGGACATGAAACTGATCGGCGAAGCCGGGGACGGCGAGGAAGCGCGCCAAAAAGCGCTGGCACTCAAGCCCGACGTGATCGTGATGGACATGCTCATGCCGCGCAAGAGCGGGCTGGATGCCATCCGGGAGATTCGGCAAGCCGACCCCCGCGCGCGCATCCTCGTCCTGACGAGTTTCGCCGAAGACGATATGGTCTTCTCGGCGATCAAAGCGGGCGCGCTCGGCTATCTGCTGAAGGATACGTCGGCTCAGGAATTGCCGGACGCGATCCGCTGTTTGTACCGCGGCGAGTCTTCGTTGCATCCCGCCATCGCGCGCAAATTGGTGATGCGCTGCGCCCAAGAGCCGAGCGCCGCCCCGGACGCTTTGACGGGGGCGGAAATTGAAGTCCTGAAACTGATGGCGCACGGACTCAAGAACCAGGCGATTGGAACCAAGTTGAACATCAGCGAGCGAACCGCGCGCTTTCACGTCAGCAATATCCTGAGCAAACTGCATCTCGAAAACCGCACCGAGGCGGCGCTGTATGCCATCCGGAATGGGCTCGTAGAGTCAGGTGAATGAAGATGAAGGTCAAGACCAACGAACCCGTTGACGCGCTGCTGCAGCAACAGCCCGTTACCGGCGAAGCCGAAAAAATTGCGCGGATGGAGCAAGCTGTCCAAGATCATCTTTTTATGGCAGACTTGCGCGAAGCGATGAAGGATTTTGCCGGCGTTGACGCGGAATGGTGGGAGCAACCCCAATATATGGGTGAACTTGCCGATGCTGTCCTGCGCCAAGCCATTCATGCGGCGATACGGTTCCAATTGGAGATGTAAACCAGCCACCAGCCAGATTGGGCTTGAAGAAGCGCCGGGCGGTCTAATGCCTCGCTTCCCAAAAGGAAGCGGGGCGTTTTGTTTTGTGTGGACAAAATGACACGGTCATCCTGTCGGAATGTCCAGTAGAAAACCTGTCTTCCAAGACGGTGTGTCCGCGAGAAAAAAGGTCTATACTTGATGTAACACCCCAACCCAACCAGACATGTTCTCAAATCTCCAACACCAATTACGAAGAACGTCTTGGGGAGTGGGGAATCCAGGGGTGAAAAGGAGGTGAATACGAAATGGAAAAGAATCTATCGGGATTCATTCGCCAGATGAGACAGGATAATGCTTTCCGCCGAAAGATCCTGGCGAGTCGGGCGAACGGCAGTCTGGCGGAGACCTTGCTGGCGGAGGGATTTAGTTTCTCGCCGGAGGAGATGGAAGTGACCCTGCTACCTCTCGTGAAAACCGGCGTCCGAGCCGGGCGCTGGTGGACTGATTCCTCTGGGTACCGCATCACCGATGAATCCTGACCACGGACAGTGGACTTAAGGAACCCGTCATCAGTTCGGGTCAAGCCGTTCTCAATGTCACCGGCGCGCCAGCACGCCCGGTGACAGGGAGGACATATTTCACATCTGGAACGGCGAACAGTTTTTCCCTTTCCATCTGGCATTGGCAGTCGGGTGGGAAGGGCACTTTGGTTTTTCTGACATCGCAGAGGTTAATTCACCCATGCATTTATCTGAGCTAAAAAGCCATGAGAGAATTGTCAAGGGAATAGAGGAATTTGTTCGCGCGGATTCGAATTGTTCCGGCTTGGTGCTTGGAGGTTCATTCTGTAGAGGTACGGCGGACGAGAACTCAGATATTGATCTTTGGGTCATTATCTCCGACGTGAACAGAATTACTGAGACACTCCAGAATCTTTCAGCAACATTCACAAAGATTGGAAAACCGCTTTTTGTCCAAACTCGGGCGAATTTACTGGGAGACGAAATATTCATGCGCCGGGTTATCTTTGAAGACATGGTTTCGTGCACTATTCACATGACCAGCGCAAGCGATTTCCCCGCCCCTCCCAGGACCACACCGATTATTCTTGTAGACAAACAAGAGAATTTGGAGGCAACGTCCAAATCGGAATTTATCCCACTCGTACGGGATGAGTTTGATGATATATTGGGAGATTTCATCTTCGGTAGTTCAGCCGTGTTTAGAGCATTCATACGTGGAGAGTTGTGGGGCGCTATTTTCTATTTGAATTTGCTCCGGTTGCCATTGTTTCAATCCATCCGGTTATCGGCGGATATTGCCAGCCTGATCCCCGGGTGTCCGAATAAGAGGTTTGAGATGGATATGCCAGAAATGGCCCAAAAGGGGTTGAATGAAACACTCCCCGCGTATAGTTCTGAATCAATTTCTTCTGCCTTTCGATATATCGTCTTGCGCTATTTGGATGTCTCTCATCAAATAGCGGTAAACGAAAAATTTACCGAATACTTGGAACAGGAAGAACTCTACAAGAATATTCTGAACTATTGGCTCGATCAGCTTGGAAGCAGTCCGCACCATGCTGGGATGTAAGCGACTCGTTGCCGTGCGTGTCCCGCATTGCCGGACACGCATGGTATCACAACGATGAATTGGATTGCCAGTGACGTCAAGTAATTCGCGCGACCTCAATCTGCTGGCTTGGGATTCGGCGCGCTTGGGTGAAGCGATAGAATCGCTCGCGCGCAAGGCGCGCCTCTTGCCGCACCCGGTTCAATCGCCCGCGCCGCCCGACGATCTGGAGACCACCGATTCCGCCGCGCTGGCGCGATGGGTGGACTTGGTCGCGAGTCAACTCGGCATCGAAGCCGAGCCGGTCGAATCTTCTTACGCGGACGCGGAGCGGTTGGTGTGCGGCGTCGCGCCGGCGATTTTGTATTTGCCCCAGGATGTCATTGCGAGCGAAGCGAAGCAATCCCCAACTCGCGACGCGGAGACACTTGCACCGCACGCAAGTGCAGGTGTTGCTTCGTCGCAACCCTTCGAC
>JACQGS010000024.1 GCA_016199405.1 Chloroflexota bacterium
ATTGGAGATTGGAGATTGGACACCGGACACCAGACTTTGGACTACGATTGCAACCGCGCCTGTGGCAATGGCTTCGGGGATAAATCGCGCACCGTCAAACTTTTCGCCGGGAATCGCGACAAAGAGCGCGCCGGGAATGACTTGACGCGAATCGGCGGTGATGCGCGTGATATCTATATCGCGCGGGTTTTGAATTTCGTGCTGGGGCAGAGCACGCACGAGCAAGAGGAGCTTCATGACCAACCGCTCAATAAGCCGTGCCAGGGCTTTTGGCGGGGACGAGGGTGTCGGGTGATTGACGCCACTGAGTCCCCAGCGCATTTAGCGAGCCGTCGATCGGGTTGCCCTCATTATCGACCAGACTGAATTCGCTGACGAGCAAGCGCAGAGAATCGTAAGGATTGGGTGCGCGCGGGTTCGGCTGATCGGGTCCAAAGACGTAGGCAAAACCGCCGATCGATGATGTCTCGCGTACGCTTTTCCACATCAAAGTGTAATGGGCTGGACGCTCGCTGCGTGCGAGCCCGAATGGCGCAAACTCGCCGACCGCGAACGCGACGCCCAGCCGATCCTCGATCGCCTGCCGTGTGGTGTTCAGGACGAGACTGACGCCTTCCGGTTTGCCGTAGGTGTTTACGGCAAAAACAAAATACTTGCTCGGATCGAACGCCGGTGTTTTGACGCGCACCCGGCGAATGGATTCTTCGATGTATGGCACGTACCAATCGCGCGGCTCTTTGATGAAGCTCACCCGATTGGGATCGAGCGAGTACGCCAGCGTCGCGAGTTCCAGTAAAAAATCGGAGGCGAGCTGGAGTTTGTCCGGCGTGCGGTGATACTCCGTTTCCATGCGCTGGAGCAACTCGTCACCGCCGGGATTCCAGCCCCACACCGCGAGCGCGTCTTTGTGTTCGAGGATATATTTACGAAATTCGTTCTTGATCTGCTCGCGATAACGGTTCGATTCGTATGCGCCCTTGGCATCCAGTTCAAACGGCATAATCACGCCGATGCCAAACTCATGCGCTACCTCTAGCGTGACCCGATCGTATACACCCCAACCGATCACGGCATTAATCCCGGCATTTTTCATCAACTGAAAATCGCGCTGATGATACTTGCGCTTGACGTCGGCTTGGAGCGCGGTGTAGTTGACGTTATAGTTTATTCCCGCCAAGTACGTCGGGCGCCCGTTCACGACAAACGTGAACTTGTTTCCGATTCTCCGCAATTCGATCTGACGCTGAAGAATTGGCGTGGTGGTGGCTGTGGGAGAGGGTACCCGCACAGTTGGTGGGGCGGTCAGCGTGGCAACCCGCGCGGACAGCGCGGTTGGCGTCGCCGGAGGCGTCGGCGTTGGTTGCACGACGAGCAAAGTTTCCATGAGTTGCGGCGCCAGCGCGGTGAGATGCGTCAGCGTAACCAACGTGGTGTACGCCAATCCGAAGTAGCGTTGAGATATGGGCGAAAGCGCGAGGAACGGGAGGAGCACAAGCGCCAGTTCCAGTTTGCGAACCACGCGCACCTCGCGGGAAGGCGGCGCGACAGGCACCGGCTTGCCGAGTGTCAAACCTATGCGGGAGAAGAATCTGCTCAGCAACCACGCCGACCCGATGGCGGTCAGAATCAGAATGGTCGGTAGCAGCACCGGCAACGATTCGTCCATCATCCAAGTGTAGCGTTGCTGGTCGAGTTGAAAAAGAAGCGAAAAGCCCACGCCGATGCCGGTTTCGCGCAAGCCGGCAAGCGCGGGGGACATCGTCAGACCAAACGCCGCCCAGATTGCCTGCGCGATCAAGAAGAATCCAGCGATCACACGCAGCGCGTCGAACAGTGGCGCCGTCTTGAGCACCTGCCGGATCGATCGCGTTTGCAGACCGCTCTGGAGGAGGAGCGCGCCGACGACGATGGTGATGAATTCGACGATGCTTTGCGTGGCGTAGAATCCCAGCACGGTGCTGTTCTTATCGATAATGGCAGAAATCCATATAGGGATAGTGCGCGTGTCTGGATCGATGAAGACCGACGGGGCGAGCGTGCTGAGGATTTTGCCGGGCAACCCCGCGACGATGATGCCTTCTGCCCGTATGCCACCGAGTGTTTCGATCATGGTCGCGGCGTGCACCGGGCTGGTTAGGAATTGCCTGACGAATTGATAGAGCAAATCGTTGGACGACGATGATGCGACGAGCGAGGCGATAGCAAAGATGAGCATTTCGTGCACGAGCGCGAGGAGTGGTAATAAGAGGATAAAGCCAACTAGAATCTTGACTGCCCGCTTCGACATTCCGTTCATCTGCCTCGCAAGAGTTCTATAAAGGGGGTCAGAGATTTGCTCCCCAGAGTTAAATTTATTTTATCACGATTGCGCCTGAAAACCAAGAAACACCTTGGAATCAAAATGCGCGTGATGTCTATGTCACGAGTGTTTTGAATTTCGTGCGCGGGGAGCGCGCGGAGGAAAGCGGAGAGGTTCACTTCCCAAATAGTGACTTGACAAACTCTGCTGCCATACCAATCGCGCCTTTTGGAATCTTACTCGCAATCTCTTGTATCTTCTTCGTTTCTTCGCCCGTGAACAGCCCTTGAAACTCTTTGTCGCGCAACCACTCGCCAAAACTCTTGGCATCGCGCGTGCCCGAAACGACATTGTCCATCAGCCACGGCACGATGCCGCCGACGGCGATGCGCCAGTTTGCCTCGCGCCAACTCGCCGCGCTCGATGTGGATTGCAAATCCGATTCGACCATTCCCAAATCGCGGAGGCGCCGTAAATCGGGGTCGTACCAATCGAGATTCCCCAGTTGCCGTATATCAAATGAGCGTCCGTCCACATAGCCGCGATACTGCGCCAGCGCGAGCAGAATTAGCGCGCGTTGTTCGGTGGCGATGAGATGCCTCCAGAAATCCTCAAAGTGCGCGGCGGCGCGCGCGTGGAAAATTATCGTGGCGCGAGAATGGCGCTCATCGCCCGGCGCGTTGTCGCTTAGCACATCGTAGAGCGACGCGGCGGCAATTTGTAGAAGATATGGGTGATGACCCGCAAGCGAATAGAGGAATCCGCGATCGTCGGCTGAAAACTGGATGCCGTTGTGCGCTCTCTGTAGGGTTGTATTGAGAAGTTGGTCTGCTTCCTCCTGTTTCAAAGGCAAGATTCGCACTTCGGTCATGTAATTGAAATAAGGCGAACCGTGCGGATTAACTTCTTGGCTCTTGCGGTTCATCAAGGCAACCGAAATGCGCGTCGCGGTGATGACAACCAATGATTCAAAACGGACGGCGAGCGAGCGAAGCGCGCCCAGAAATTCGGGTTTGTTGAAATTCGGATGGTTGAGCAACACGTCGAATTCGTCTAACAGCAGGACGGCTCGCCAGCCCTTTCTGCCCAATAAGCCGAATAGGTTGTCGAGATTGAAGGAGGATGGTTCATCGCGCATCACCAAGTCGCACAGTTTCTTGAGTGCCTTGTCCGTCACATTCGTTTTGATTTCATTCAGCATTTGCCGCCACAAATCCGCCGATTTGAAATCAGAGGAAAGCGTCTGGCAGTCAATCTCTACAAAGATGTGCTGAATGAAAGCATCGCCCAGCATTTCGCGCCGAACATTCGCCGCGGCAATGTATCTCAACACGGACGTTTTGCCAATGTGCGGCTCACCGACAATCGCGGTGCTTTCGCCGTTGTAGAGCCGCGAGAAAACCGTACGCACCGCGTCGCGGCGCCCAATGAGGCGATCGGGCGGAACGGATTTACCGTAAAAGAACGGGTTGAGAACCAAGTTGGAGTTGGGCATGCATTGTTAGCCTTTGGCGAATGCTATTCAAATGTATCACTGACAGGTGAAAACCAACTCATGCCTTGATTGGTCTCCTAGACTGAGAGGAGTAGAGAGTCTTGACAAATCTCTCCCATCTAGAACAATGCTACCAGTTTCGATTATTGGGTACGCGAGTGAAATACCTATGAAACTGATCTGTAATTCATTGTTCCGTGCAATTAAACTATTTGGGATACGCGGGAATTTTGCAGTCACAGAGGAATTTGGTGGAATCTGTTTGGGGAGTTCCAAGCCAGGGATTTGTAAACCAGTAGGCATCGCTATTGAAGCACAACCTTTGTTTGTCATTGTGACTTCAAACGCCGAGAGTTGCAAGTAGGTAGCAATGCCTCCCAGGAGGAGTAATACACACATGACAAGGATGCTCAATGCTTTCAGGAACCGGTAGCGCGAGAAAAGAAGTTGCAGCGACCCTCTTTCTTGTGCACGAAGATTCTGAATTGCCGTTTCAAGATACTTGGTTGCATCTTTGTAATCTGGTCGATTGTAGATTACATCGGCAAATGCGCGCTGTGCCTCTGTCCATTTGCCTTGTTGCATCGCGCCCAAACCTTCGGCATAGCGGCGTGCGATATCGCGCTCTTGAGTTGCCCGCTTCAAGGCATGTTGCAATTGTTCATTATCAGGATTCAGTTCCAGAATGCGCTGGTAGGCGGCA
Source organism: Chloroflexota bacterium (assembly GCA_016199405.1). Lineage (GTDB taxonomy): Bacteria > Chloroflexota > Anaerolineae > UBA4142 > UBA4142 > JACQGS01. Next base: position 4,498 of record JACQGS010000024.1, read on the forward strand.
ACCGCGTCATCCCACGACTCGCGGCGTTCGAAATCCGTGACGGATGACGCAAGTTTTTCAGCCTCTATTGCGGCTTGCCGCGCTCTGGCAGCTTGATTTGAAGGGAAAATTGCCACTACGCGGGCGTAATCTTTCAACGCGGCATCGGGTTGCTGTTGTTTTTCCTGTACCTCAGCGCGTTGCAACAGCGAGTTCTCAAGCGAAACCCGCGCGGCGTCTGAATCAATTCGATACGCCTCCTCGAGTTCGCGCACGGCATCATCATATTTGCCTTGCGTTCGAAAAACTTCGCCGAGCAACAGCCGCGCTTTCAAGTGATTGGGATTGATATTCAGCGCTTGTTGCAATTCCGCAATGGCATTATCCACCATCCCGCGCCGATAAAAACCATTCGCGGCTTGGTAAAGCGTGTTGGCAAGCGGCACGATGCGGTCTAACTCATCCTTGACTTTGGCGAGCGGCTTGCGTTCGAGCACCCAGCGGCGCATCAACTCGACAAAGAATCTATAGCCGCCATCGGCTTGCTTCAGCATTTCCCACTCAATGAGTGTCTTGGGCGCGAGCTCCAGTTCCCGAATCAAAATCCGAATCCCTTGATTCTGCAAGATATCGACCAAGCGATTTTCGCTGACGACACCCTCTTCCGTCGTGCCAGCAGCGACTGCTGAGAAAATCACGCGTTCCGCCGGCGGCAGTCCGTCCCAAATCCATTCAAAAATATTCTCGCCGGCTTCCAACACTTTTGGCACAATGGCGTCTACCTCCGCGACGGTCACTTGCGGAACATCACTTGTCGCCGCGTGCCCTTGATATGCCTTTTCAAAAAGCAATTGGCACATCAACTGCGTGTGATACGGATGCCGCGCGGTCAGCGCGAGAATACGCTCAGCTGCACCGGGCGCAAAGCGTAAAGACCCTTGGCGCTCTGCCAGCAAGACCAATGTGCGCGCGGCTTCATCGTCGAGTACCGACACGCGATAATAGCGCGAGGCTTTAAACGCAGCTTTAAATTCAATCCCCAACTCTTCGGCTTTGCGGCCGACGACGAAGACAAACCCGACGCCCGGTTCATTCGTCATCAACTCGCGCAGATAGGGAAAAAACGCCACCGCCGCCGGATTTGAGGATGCGTGTTCTTCCTGCGCCGCACCGAGGACGTCGAATTCGTCGAACAGCAAAACGAGCCGCTTTTGTTTGTCGAGCGCGGCGTATACCGCCGGCAGAAAGTTAGCGCGGAATGCGCCTCCCGTCTCGTCAAAATCCGCTCGCGCGGGTTGGGGCAACTGCAATTCCTGCGCAATCGTCGCGGCAAGTTCGTACAGCACATCCGCAAGCGATTTGCGCGCGCGGTCCATCAAGTCGAAATAGACGGTGACGAAGGGAGGTGAGGGTAGATGTGACCGGAGATTGAGAAGAATCGAAGTTTTTCCGATGCGGCGCTGACCAAAGAGGACAACGGAATTTTGATCAGGTGAGGATAGAACGGTCTCGACGAGGCGAAACACATCCGCACGACCGAAAAAGCCGCGCGCGTCGCCTAATGCTTTGCCTGCAATGTACGGGTTGCGGGGTGGGGTGGGCATGGTCGTCAACCTTCCCTTTTTTCTTCGCGGGCTGCTTGCGCTTTCTCGACGGCGGGGCGATAGCGCTCCTCCCAAATGTGCCGCCGCGCTTCTTTGACGCGATCCATCAAATCACTCTCGCGTAGACGGCGCGCGTTCGCGGCCGGCGCGAGCGCCGCGTTCAATTCCTCAAACGGGAATTTGCTTTCTTTACGATTCGCTTGTGCCACGAATTTCCTTTGAGATGCGTTCGATTCTTTGCTCCAAATCCGCGATGAACATATCTGGTATCGTCTCGCGGATTTTGGCGTTCTCGAAGCGCGCTTCCGCGAAAATCAAATCGTAACTCAACTCGAGGGATTTGAGCACATCCGTCCAGAATTTCTTGCGTTGCTCGGGTGTGTGGTAGGGTCCATCGTCGCCATTCTGGAAGTGGTCGGGGTCAATAATCATCAAGTCTTCGTACGAGATCCCGCGCTTTTCGGCTTCAAGCTTAAGTTGTTCACGCAATTCCCAATTGTCGAACCAGTGCTCGCCGAAGTCGTTGTCGAGCGTGAACAAGCGCCCGATCCAGACGACCGGGTGCCATTCCAATAACCCAAGTTGATCGGCAATTTTGCGGTACTCTTCGCGTACCACAAAGCAGTCCAAGTCTTCGAGGTAGCGAAAGATTTTCATAGCGGGTGATGCCATAGATTATCTCACTGAATCTGGTTGTCATTTTACCACGCTTGCCCCGCGCTCACAAGACCCCAAACAAAAACAGGGCTTGGCGTCCATCTACCAAACCCTGCTACACAATACGCATTACGCAATACGCACTACGGACTTGCTATCCCGC
>JACQGS010000300.1 GCA_016199405.1 Chloroflexota bacterium
AGCAATCTCCAAGCCACAATTGGAGTGACGCTCTTTGCCTTTGGAACTCGGGGATTGCTTCGCACACTTGCCCTGGCGGGAACGCAAGTGCCAGGGAAAACCGCTCGCAATGACATTGGGCTGAACGGTTACTTTGACGATTTCCTTGCTCTCTGATAGATTGACGCGCGCTTCATCCATATTCCTAACTCGGACAAACCGAAGCCAAATTCGAACCGCACACTTGCCCTGGCGGATACGCAAGTGCCAGGGAAGACGCGAAGGGCGCGAAGGTTCAAATTTATTCTTTGCGTTCTTGGCGTCTTCGCGGTTCAAAAAATCTTTACACATTAACTTACGAGGTCTCATGCGTTTTCGCTTTCCCTGGCTCATTATTCTTTTCGCTCTCGCCGCGTTTGTCCTGAGCACAGTCGAAGGATGCGCTCCGATCCCGGCGACCACGCCCTCACCCGATTCGACCGCGCCGGTCGCGATTCAAACACCCAACGCGACCCAAGCCGCGCGCCCGCGCGTCGTGCGCATTAACCTCGGCACGCGGCCCGATTTGCTCGATCCGCAACGCGCGTCGTCGAACAGCGAGATCGCGATTCTGCAATTGGCGTACGAAGGGCTGACGCGGTGGGATTCCAAAGGACGCGTAGTACCGGGCGCGGCGGATCGGTGGGAATTTGGCAACGAGGGCAAGACGCTGACCTTTCATTTGCGCGCCGGCTTGAAACGCGCCGATGGCGCACCGATCACTGCCAAAGATTTCGAATTTGCTTTCAAGCGCGCCCTCGATCCGCGTTTGGGCGGCGTGGACGCGTCGTTCCTCGACGACGTGACCGGCGCGACTGCGGCGTACACACTCGATCCCAAATCGCGCCCCGATGATATTCAGCGCGCGTTGGATGCGGTCGGCGTGCAGGCAGTTGATGATGCAACGCTCGTTTTTTCTTTCGTCCGCCCCGCCGGCTATTTTCCAACACTTGCCGCGACATGGCTCGGCTATCCAACTGAGAAAACAAAAATCGAGAGTGATCCGGACGCGTGGTGGTTCAAACCGGAAAATCATAACAGCAACGGTCTCTTTCTAATCAAAGAGAACCAAGACCAATTTCTCAAACTCGTTCCCAATCCCAACTATTGGGGCGGCAAGCCGAAGCTCGACCGGATTGAATTTTCTTGGATCACGGATGCGACCGCCGCCTTGGGTGCGTACCGTCAAGGCAACTTGGAGGTCTTGCGCTTGAGCAGCGATGATCTCGCCGTCGCGCAAGCGGATGCCGCGCTTGCCAAAGAAATTATTCGCGCGCCTACCGCGCGCGTTTCCTATTTGGGATTCAACGTCAAGCGCGCGCCGTTCACGGATAAAAATGTGCGCAAGGCATTTTCGCTGGCTTTGGATCGTGACGCGTTTGTGCGCGATGCGCTGAAAAATTTCGGCAAGCCGTATCTGTCGTGGATTCCGCCCGGCATCGCGGGCTATGACGCGCAAGCCACCGTGCCGGCGTTCGACGCGAATCAAGCGATTCAAACGCTGGTCGAGGGCGGTTACGGCACGGCGGATCGCAAAAAAGTAGATTGCAATAAACTGGGCGCGATCAAACTCACGTACAGCAATACGCCGCGCAATCAATTCTTGTATCAATTCATCGCCGGCAGTTTTGCGAAAACGCTCGCTTGCCCCATTCTGATTGACCCGATCGATCCGGCGACGTTTCCGGTCGTCGCGCGCGATCCGCGCACGGCTCCGCAAATCTTCCTGCTGACGTGGGAGCAAGAATATCCGCATCCGCAGAATTGGTTGTTCCTGCACGCGTGTAATGGCACGTACGCGCAACGGATCGGCTATTGCAACCGCGAATTCGACGCCGCGCTTGCGCTGGCGAATGCGGAAACGGATTTCGAAGCGGCAGCCGAAAAGTATCGCGCCGCGCAGAAAATTTTGGTGGGCGATGGGGTTGCGGCGTTTTTTTGGGAGAATGAAAACGCGTTTCTGGTCAAGCCGTATGTCATCGGCTTGCGCGACGCGCTGAGCGTGAGCGACACCGCGTTTCCCGGTCAATTCGGCGCGCTCGCCTCGTTCAGCATTGACCCAACCAAAACCGGCGCGGGCTATCCGGGGAAATAAATCGCGCGCGCTGACCCAGACCTTCGAGGTTTCCAAAACCTCGAAGGTCTAACCGCCTGTTGACATCCGCTTTCATCCCTTGTATACTTTCCGCTAATATTTCCCACGCACGTGAACTTCATCATTGAGAGAGGGGGGTGATTGCCAGCATCACGCATTTGATCGTCCAGTCGTACATAGCATTGCTCGAAAATTTTCGAGCCACTCTTGAGGAGGAGAAGGAATGAGTAAAAAGTTGTTCTTATTGGTGGGCGTTATCGCCTCGGCGGCGTTGATTGCCGCGTGCGCGCCCGCACCCACGGCTGTCCCGCCCGCCGCGCCGACGACCGCGCCCGCGGCAACCGTCGCGCCCACTGCCGCACCGAAAGCGGCAACCGCCGCGCCAACTGCGGCTCCGGCTGCTGTTGCCGGCGCGTGTGGCACGTTGCGGATTCTGTACTGGCAAGCCGTCACCGTTTTGAATTCGCATCACTCGCAAGGCACCAAAGACTATGACGGCGCGCGTCTCGTGCTGGAACCGCTCGCCGCGACAAATCCACGCGGTGAAGTCGTTCCCGCGCTTGCAGTCGAAGTTCCGACCATCGCGAACGGCGGTGTTGCCAAAGACTTGACCTCGGTCACTTGGAAACTCAAGCCAGGCGTCAAGTGGTCGGATGGCACCGATTTCACCGCGGACGATGTAGTTTTCACGTGGAAGTATGGCAGTGACCCCGCGACTGCGACGACGGACGCGGGCACGTTGGATAATGTAAAAACCGTCGAAGCGGTTGACAAGAACACCGTCAAGGTGACTTGGAAAGCGCCGAACGCGAATCCTTACGAAGCGTTTGTGACCGGACTTGGCAACATCCTTCAAAAGAAACAATTCGAGCCATTCATGGGCGCCAAGTCGAAAGATGGTCTCGCCCAGATTCCGGTCGGCACCGGTCCGTTCAAATTCAAAGAATTCAAACCGAACGATGTCGTCACGTACGATATGAATCCGAATTATCGCGATTTCGCCAAAGGCAAGCCGTGCTTCAGCGCCGTAACCTTCAAGGGCGGCGGCGATGCGGCATCGGCAGCCAAAGCCGTTTTCCAAACCGGCGAAGTTGATTACGCGTGGAACTTGCAAGTGGAAGCATCCGTGCTCGTTCCAATGGCGAATGCCGCGGATTCCAAAGGCGTGCTCGGTGCAGCCGTTAGTCCAAACCTCGAACGCCTCTTGGTCAATCGCACGAATCCGGATCCGACGCTCGGCGATAAGCGCGCCGAGCCAGATCAACCGCATCCGTTCCTTTCGGACTTGAACGTCCGTAAGGCGCTCGCGATGGTCATCAACACGACCGAAATGGCAAGGCAGTTGTACGGTCCCGCGGGCGATGGCACCTGCCTCGTTCTCAATACGCCGCTGAATATCGTCTCCAAGAACATCACGTGCCCCAAAGGCGATGATGCTGCAGTTGCGGCGGCGAATAAACTGCTCGATGATGCCGGCTGGAAGAAAGGCACCGATGGCATCCGCGAAAAAGTCGTCGGCGGCAAGACTGTCAAGATGAGCATTATCTACCAGACGACCGTCAATGCGCTCCGCCAGAAGGAACAGGAATTCGTCAAGGACGCCTGGACTAAATTGGGCGTCAAGACGGAACTCAAATCCGTTGCCGCAGGCGTATTCTTTTCCACCGACGAAGCGAATCCTGACACCGCCGGTAAATTCTTCACCGATATCGAGATGTTCACCAACGGACAAGAATCCTTGGATCCGACAAACTATCTCCGGGGCTGGACGTGCGGTGAAATCAAGACCAAAGCGGCTAAATGGAGCGGCAATAACTACGAACGCTTTTGCTCCAAAGAGTACGACGATCTCTACGCGCAAATGACGAAGGAAACCGATCCCGCCAAGCGCAGCGAATTCGCGATCAAGATGAACGACATTCTTGTGAACGACGTTGTCGTTATCCCGCTGGTTGCGCGCAAGTCCGTAACCGGTTGGAGCAAAGCCCTGAAAGGCATTGACCTCAACGGCGCGTGGGATTCGGAAATGTGGAATATCGCAGACTGGACCAACAAGTAAGCGTAGGTTGATGTCTCGTAACGTAGGGGCGAGCACGCGCTCGCCCCTACCCTAGTGCAGCCACTTGACCCTTGCACCGCCCGCAAGGGCAGGTGAAAAGTTGCAAACCAGCCCAATTGGAATTCACGCTCAAATCGGGCTGAAAGTCTGGATCGAACCTACCACTTTCAAGTGGATGCCACTACTAGAGGGGAGCATGAATCGTTATCTACTTCGCCGCGTGCTGATTGCGATCCCAACCTTGTTGGGCATCAGTTTTGTAATTTTCGCCGTCCTCAATCTCGCGCCGAATGATCCGATGGCGCAATTTGCGCTAAACCCCGGCATTCCGTTTGAAGTGCGCGAAAATATCCGACGCTCGCTCGGGTTAGATCAGCCGTGGCCCATCCGCTACGTCAAATGGATTTGGACCCTCGTCTCAACCGGTGATCTCGGTTATTCATTCAACAGCCGCTTTCCGGTAGCTCAGCTGATCATGCTCAAATTGCCCGTGACCATCTGGGTCTTGGGCTCGGCATATCTCATTAGCATTTTGCTCGCCATCCCAATTGGAATCATCTCCGCCGTCAAGCAATATTCGATCTTCGATCATTTCGTCTCGGCATTCGCATTCATCGGATTTTCCGTCCCCACCTTTTTCACCGGCGTGCTGTTGATTTTGCTCTTTAGCGTCAACTTGCATTGGCTTCCATTCATCTACGACTCAACGCTCGTCGTCAAAGATACGGATTCCCTGATCAAATTGCTCAAGCAATCGGCAATGCCGATTATGGTGCTCGCGCTATTTCAAACCGCGACGCTCGCGCGCTATGTCCGCGCCTCGATGCTGGAGAATTTGCCGCTCGATTACGTGCGCACCGCGCGCGCCAAAGGCATCGCCGAGCGGCTCGTCATTCTCCGCCACGTTTTTCGCAATTCCATGTTGCCGGTCGTCACGCTGATCGCGCTGGGTGTGCCCGGCATTTTTGGCGGCGCGCTCATCACCGAGCAGATTTTTCGCGTACCGGGCATTGGCTCGCTGGTCATCTCTTCCATCGAAACGAGCGACACGCCCGTTATCATGGCCGTGAATATCGTCTATGCCTTGTTGGTGGTGGCGTTCAATCTGATCGCGGATATGGTTTACGCCTTTCTTGATCCGCGCATCAAGTACACCTAGCGCAGACTTCCGAAGTCTTGGAGACTTCGGAAGTCTGAAGGATTTTCATGTCCCAAGCTCGCGCCGATTCTTTTTCAGCCACGGCATCGCCGACCTCGGGCATTCGCGCCCAGAAAGTGCGAACACTGTGGAGCAACTCGTGGCGGCAGTTTCAACGCCACCGGCTGGCGATGGTCGGACTCGTTGTGGTGACAGCGATTTTTATCGGCACGTTGGTGGGTCCTTTCGTGTGGACGAAAAAAATCGGCGGCGTGAACTTTGCCGACGCGTCCCTAGCCCCCTCGCTCGATCATCCTTTTGGCACGAACGACATTGGTCAGGATTTATTTGCGCGCGTGTTGTGGGGCGGCAGAATTTCAATCGCCGTCGGCATTACTTCGGTTCTCGCCTCCATTTCGCTCGGGACGATCGTGGGCGCGATCGCCGGTTATTTCGGAGGACGAATTGACGGCTGGTTGATGCGCCTGACGGATTTGTTTCTCTCGCTCCCGCAACTTCCTTTTTTGCTGATGGTCATTTACCTCTTTCGCGAACCGGTGCGCCAAATGCTCGGACCCGAATTGGGGATTTTCTTTTTGATCGTCAGCGTCATTGCCGTCACCTCGTGGATGCCGGTCGCGCGTGTCGTGCGCGCTTCGTTTTTGTCGTTGAAGCATAAAGAATTTGTGGAAGCCGCACACGCACTGGGCGTGCAAACCGGGCGCATTATTTTCCGGCACATTTTGCCGAACGTTCTCTCACCCGTGATCGTCGCCGCGACGATTGGCGTCGGCGGCGCGATCATCACCGAATCCGCGTTATCGTTTCTCGGTTTAGGTTTTCCGCCGGACGTGCCGTCGTGGGGACGGCTGCTCTATGATTCGCTGAATTTCTTGGAAGTCGCGCCGCACATGGCAATATTTCCCGGCATGTTTATCTTTCTCGCGGTCGTCTCGATCAATTACGTCGGCGACGGTTTGCGCGACGCGCTCGATCCGCGCAAGACTGGATAGCAGAGAACCCGCGTAGTATAGCGCCTTGTGCGCGGTACGCCCACGAGGGGCTAGACTACTCTCACGTTCCATATTCACTTGCCGCCAACGCCGGCGGCAAATTTTTTTGCGGAGGCAAAGGTGCTGAAAAAAATCGCAACGTTAACCATCGTTCCACTCCTCATCATGCTCTGGGCGCGCTTCGGCGCGCAACCCCTCGCGCTGTTAGGTTTCAATGCGCTCGTCAATTATCCTTCCCCGTACACCGATCCGATTCCGCCGGGCAAAGAAGGCGACGCCGTTTCCAAACAAGTTGTGCTCGTGATGGTGGACGCGCTCCGCGCCGACACCGCGCGCACCCTGCCCACCGTCAAAGCGTTGATGGATAAAGGCGCGGATTGCGTCGCGCAAGTCGGACAGCCGTCCTTTTCGTTGCCGGGCTGGACGGTTATCGGTACGGGCGCGTGGCAAGAGCAATCCGGCGTCACGCTGAATTTTTACAAAGACGCGATCAAAGTGGACACGATTTTTCAGGCAGCAAAACGCAAGAACTTGACGACCGCGCTCGTTGCCGGCGGCGGATCGTGGAAACAACTTTATCCGCGCGGAGTTGATTTCAACGAATCCTTCAAGGGTCCGGACAATCCGTATGTCGACTTGCCGGGCGTGCGGAGTGTGGACGATCAAGTTGAACAAACCGTTTTGAAAATTCTCAAAGAGAACAAACCGAATTTCGTGCTCTACTACGTCGCCGAACCGGACGATGCCGGTCACGCCAGCGGCGGGTCGAGCAGCCCCTATAAAGATGCCGCGCTCGCGACCGATGCGCGCGTCGCGCGTCTGCTCTCCGCGATCAATCTCAGCGATTCGACCGTCATCCTCACTTCCGATCACGGCATGCGCGATGGCAAAGGGCACGGCGGCAATGAACCGGAAGTTCTCGCAACGCCGCTCGTGATGGCAGGCAAAGGCATCAAAGCCGGCAGCAAATGCGCGGCGGCTACACAAGCAGACATCGCGCCGACCATCGCGGTCTTGCTCGGCACGAGCATCCCGGCGCACAATCAAGGCAAACCGCTATTCGAAATTCTCGATCTGCCGGCAACTTTGCGAGCGAAACGCGCCGTCGATGCGGCGCAGGAAATCGCGGATCGCTATGTGCCCGTCGCGAAATATTTGAACGCGCCGGCGTTCGATCACAAAAAGTTAGATGAAGCCAAAAGCGCCGCCGCGAAAGGCGATGCCGATGGAGCGGTGCAAGCCGCGCTCGCAGATTTTCAAAACACGAACACGCAATTTGCGTCCGCGCGCGAGGCGAAACTGAATCAAGAACGGCTGCCGCGTTTGCCGATTGCAATTCTCATTTTGATTCCGTTCGCTGCGTATTTCTATATCTATCGCAAGATGGGCTGGGCGTGGTTTGCGCCGGTCGTCGGGCTGGTTGTTTACAACGTCGTCTATAACGCGCTCTACTTTGGACGCGGCTTTACCTATTCGCTGTCGGTGTTCAACGTCGAATCGAATATCGAGCCGTTTTTCCAAGCGCGGACGATCGACGCGATGATCGCGCTTTTGATCGCGTTCATCGGGGTGGGCGCGGCGAGCCGCCGCGCGGATGTGTACAACACCGCGCTCAACGCGGTCAACACGGCATTCTTGATTTTTGCCGCGCTGGTTGTTCAAATTCTGATTTTCTTTGTGCTGTGGAACTCGACCTTCGCGTGGTACATTCCCGATCTCGCGCTCGGCTTCAAGTATTACCTCGACGTTTTGCAAACGAGCGCGTTCTGGCCCCTGCTCTATGTCCCGCTGTTGGCGATTCTGCCGTTCATCGCACTGGGCGTGCGCTGGGTCGCAGTGCGTGTAATGAAATAGTTTTCGTCCGCGAATGGAAAAGAAAAAGGGACAAGGAGTGAATTGCTCTTTGTCCCTTTTCTATTCTATCAGTACGGGCAGATGATTGATGCTGTCCCGCATGAGGAGAGCAAGTAATTGAAAATGAATATGCGGGGGGAGTAGTGGTTTGACACACAATCCTGTTTGGCTTACACTCTTTTTCAGAGGTAAAAGACGGTGGGATATCAAGTTACATTGCGTCTGCCAGCAAATCTGGGGAAAGAATTAGACCACACTGCCAAACGTTTGCAGCGTCGACGAACGCAAGTTGTCCGGATGGCGGTTGAAAACTTTCTCGACGCGCAAGCGGAAACGCGTCCGATTCAGCGCGTCCGCGACCTCCTCGGCAAAGTTGAAAGCGGCGTGCCCGATTTGGGACAACGCCACCGCGAATATTTGTTGAAACGCTTGCGCAATGGCAAATGAATTATTGCTCGATACGGGAGCATTTGTCGCTATCGTGGATCGTAGCGAAACGCGCCATGCGGATTGCGTCGCGGCGTTGGAAAATTGGTCGGGGGGCAGTTGTCACGACCGAAGCGGTTTTGACAGAGACGCTTTATTTGCAATACCGCAAAACTCACTTGGGCACATCGTCCGCTGAGAGCATTTTCCAACGGCGCACCAAATCTTTGAGTTGAGCATCGGATTGTTTTGCTGAGCGCGTGTGCATCCGAAACCGACGGCGATGCG
>JACQGS010000306.1 GCA_016199405.1 Chloroflexota bacterium
GAACGCCATGTGACCGCACTCTCGGCATTGCAGAAAACTATTTTGCGTTTGTTAAAGTGTCCAGTCAGTTGGTACCAGCAACTGGAATACAATTCTGGATAACTGTCAGATTTTTAAGCGAAAAGGAAGCCGACACAATGTGCTTGAGGATTTCCAATTCTCGATGCGTCAGAGATTCCGGAGCCGTGGCTGCATCTTCGTGCCGACGGCGAATCTCCTCCACCACTGTCGTCGCCGCGGTGGGATAGAGAAAAGTTTCTCCTCGCGCGACGACGCGCAAGGCATTAATGAGATCGGTTCCGAGCGCACGTTTGGGGACAAAGCCCGAAGCGCCGGCTTGCAAGAGCGGCAGAACATATTGGGGATCTTCGTGTTGGGTGAGAATCAGAACGCGCGTCTGGGGAAACTTTTCGCGGATGAGCCGTGTGGCTTCAAGCCCGTTCATCCCCGGCATCGCGATGTCCATCAGGACAATGTCCGGTTGCAATTCCTCCGTCCTGTTCACCGATTCCGTTCCGTCTTGCGCTTCGCCGACGACTTGTACGTCATCATAATAACTCAAGAGCGCGCGCAAACCCTCACGTAAAATCGCGTGGTCATCGACGAGGATCACTCGGATTTTCGGCATGGGTCGCCTCTCTATTGCGACACCGGCACACGCACAGTAATCAGCGTTCCCTTTCCCGGTGCCGTTTGCATGTGAAACTCTCCGCCTAAATTGCTGGCGCGTTCCTGCATCCCGCGCAAGCCCAAGCCCTGACCTTCGGACAATTGCAGAGTTTGCGGATCGAAGCCACGCCCGTTATCAGAAATTTCAAGCGTCACATAATCGCGCTCGCACGCAAAGCGTACGTCAACCATCGTCGCGTTCGCGTGGCGTACGATGTTTGTGATTGCTTCTTGAACAATACGATAGAGAGCGGTTTCAATAGAAGTTGGCAAACGCGTCTGTAACCCATCTCCAGCCATCCGTAATGCAATGCCTAATGGTTTCAGCCTCTGTTCGCCGTACCAGACAATCGCGGGTTCCAGTCCCAAATCGTCAAGAAGGGTTGGGCGTAAATCGGCTATGAGCCGGTGAATATTTTTCAGCAAAGTTTGAGCAATCGATTTACAACTGCGCAGATGCGTATCGGCTTTTTGAATAGCGTGCGCGGATGCCACATTCACCGTATCAAGTCCGACCAACAGCGCGGTCAGGCTTTGGCTGGTTTCATCGTGCAGTTCGCGCGCGATGCGTTTCCGTTCATCTTCTTGCGCGGAGATCACGCGGTGCAGCAATTCGCCGCGCAGTTGTTCCTTCTTTTGCAATTCGGCATAAAGCCGCGCGTTATCTTTTGCCGCCGCTTCATACGCGGCGGTGCGTTCTTGCACCCGCGCGTCGAGTTTACGATTCCACGCCTGAATTTCTTCGGTGGAATTTTTCAGTCGGACGCGCATCTCGTCCAACGATCGCGCGAGGACGCCAATTTCATCGCGTCCCTGCGTTTGGATGGGTGAATCCAAATCACCGTCGGCGATTCGCCGCGTCGCGGTAGTCAACGCTTGAACCGGAATGATGACACTGCGCGTTGTAAAATATACCAACACCAGCGCGCCGATGAGTATCACTCCCACCAAACCAAAAATGCGTGATTGAAGTACGCGCGTCGGCGCAAAAACCTCCTCTTCACTCTGACGGACCGCGATGCCCCATTGTGCCCGCCCCAATGGCGCAAACGCGAGTACTTCGGCGAGCGGTTCTCCTTCCACGACCGGCGTGTGGCAATCGTGGCACGCGGAGACGGACGGACGATGATCGCGAATCATTCCACTCAAACTGGATCGGTGATCGCTTTCACCGCCGATGCGACCGGGGCGTGTGCTTGCCAAAATTCGCCCATCCAACGCAACCAAATCCATATAGCCGGATTCGCCGAGCCCAATGGGATTAGAGAATGCGCGGATTTTTGAATCGGTGAAACTCAAAATAATAACGAGCGCACCCGACACATCGCCGGCAGAATCTCGAATCGGCGCCGCCGCGACGACACAGGGACCTAACAGATCAATGGGCTGTGCGACATGTGAAACAGCAAAAGCGGACCCGTTGAGTGCGGCATTAACGGGAGTGACGTTGTGAAACGTTATTGTCCCGGTGACCGGCGGTGTGGCTGCGATTACCTGTCCGATCCGATTCACCAAGAACGCGCGCGACGCGAATGCTTCGAGCCGATGATACGCTTGATCGAGCGCGCTGTTCGCGCTGGGCGGATCCGACCAACGTGATTCGCCCGCAGTGTGAGTCAACCCATCTTGAATATTTTCAATCAGTGCGTCGATATAGCTCGCCGTCATTTGCGCGAGGACAACCCGCTCTTGCAGATTGCGTTGCGTATTCTCGCTCAGCGCGGTGGTGCCGAGATAAGCAAACAATCCGATCATCGAAATCGTTCCGATGACAACCAAAATTGCCACCTTTGTGCTCAAACCAAAGGCGGGCAATAATTCCCTTGCCGCGCGCACACCGGATGAATGTAACTTCTCTGTCAGCCGCTTGATTCTTACCATATTCCACCAGCATGAAAACGAGCACAAGAAGGTATGAGCTCACTCCCCGAGGGGAATGAGCCCTTCGTGACTCCTTGCCGATCCTCTTTCCCGACGCAGAAAGAAATGCGCGGACTGCTAACAACCTATCCCTTTTCCGTCAGCGCGTTTTTGAACTCTCGGATTGCTTTGCCGATTGAACGAGCGGTCTCCGGCAGATGGTTTACTCCAAAAATCAGCATTGCCACCAACAGAATGATTACGATATCCAACGGCTCTGGTCGCAGCATGTTTGCCCCCATCTATCCGAAGGGTTTCCGCCATAGAGGATCCTTCCGCGTCTGTGTGTTATGCATGCGCGCGTCCGTGTCGGGTCTCCGCTACAAAGACCGGCAAGAACTTGGCGGCTAAGCCAAACGCGACCACGCCACCGGCAATCAGCGAAAGCGTGATGGTCACTTCGCTCAGCGAGGGGATGTAGACCGGACCGCCGAACGCGTACGGCCACCATCCCAAGAGCGATGTGTTCAACCGATTCAACACCACGCCGCCGACGATCAGCCAGCCCGAGGCATACAACGCGCGCGAATTCTCGCGTCCGCGGCGAGTTGCCAGAACGAGCATCGGTACGATCACGCCGAGAATCATTTCGATTGAGTAGAGCGCGGCGTGGAATCCCGAGACCGTAAAGTACGTCCACGCGCCGCGCGCGATCAAATCCACCACCTTCAACGCGAGATAAATCGCGAGGACGATGGACGCCGCGCGCCCCAAGCCCTTGAGCAAATCATGCTCCAACTCTTTGCCAAACGCGCGCGCGCTCAAGTTCGATTCGACAATCGTCATGCCCAAGCCCACCGCGACCGCGCTGATGAAGAAGAAAACCGGCAGCAGCGGCGTGTACCAGAGCGGATTGATTTTCTCCGGCGCGATCAGGAACAGCGAGCCGAGCGACGATTGGTGCAATGTCGAAAGGCACATGCCCGCGATGACGAGCGGGATCGTAATCGCGCGCACAACTTTGAGGGGCAATTGCAAATTGAACCGCTCGAAGATCGCCGGGCTGAATTCCAGGATGAGCACGGTGCCGTACAATACGACGCACCACGCCACTTCGAGCATCGGCGAATGAATGTTCCACATTCCGCCAAAGATCGGGTGCCAGATGTTGTACCAACGTCCGAGATCGAAGAGCAGTCCGACGACGGCGAGCGCGTACCCCAACAGCGCGGTCAAAATCGCGGGACGCACGATGGGGTGATAGCGTTTGATGTTGAAGACGTGGACGGTGCCTGCCATCACAAAACCGCCCGCCGCCAACGCGATGCCGCTCACGACATCGAAACCGATCCACAATCCCCAAGGAAACTGATCGGTCAAGTTCGTCGTGTAGCCCAAGCCGAAAAAGAACCGCACAATCGCGATACCAATCGCCGCGAACCACAGCGCACCGACAAACGCGATTGCTAACGCGCCGCGGAGCGAAAGGCGCGGCAAGCGAATGTTTTTCAGGAAGGGCAGTTGTTCGGTCAGCGGCTTGATCTCGCGCGCGGCGTCCGGGTTCAGTTTTCTTTGTAGCCAATTGCCGGCAACGAAAACCAGCGTGAAAGGCACGCCGATCCGCAAGACGAACATATAGCCAAGCACCATCGCATCGCGAAAGAGCAAAAGTAAATTCACAAACTGGTGTGTCACGAGCGCGTACAGTACGATGCCGATGACGACGATGGCGATCAGACACACTGCCGCAACGATCACGGGCTTGGCATTGAACGGCGTCTTGGTTTTGGAGAGCGAACCATTCGCGTGCGGCTCCAGCCGGCGCTTCAATAGGTACAGCACGCCAAAGACCAACACGAATGGCACGATAATGCGAACGATGAACTGGAACACGACGATTAGGAATTCGAGTGTGGGTGACATGGGTTCCTCCAGATTGGATGTTAGAAATTGGAGATTAGAAACCGCGCCTCCAACTTCCAACCTCTAACTTCTAACGTCTACTTTCACTGGCACTTCAACTAACTTTTTCGATTCGACGCGATGGGTCCACCACGCGATCCCGCTCAGCAAAGTGATTAGCGTGGCAAGGACCGCCGGAATTTTTTCTTGCGCGTTCCACGTGAGTTCCGGCAACGGCTCACTCGGCAAATCGGTGCGGAAACCGAGTTGCTCAAACGGCGTGCCGCTCAGATACATCACCGACGTACCGCCCAGTTCCTTTTCGCCATAAACTTGGTTGACGTACTGGCTCGGATTCTTGGCAATGCGATCTTTGGCAAACGCGATCAAATCTTCGCGCTTGCCGTAGAACAGCGCCTGATTGGGGCACGCCTGCACGCACGCGGGGCGATCGCGCTTGCCGTCCGCCATGCAGTTTCGCGCACATTTGTTGATGCGCGGGTTCGGCGAGTTCCAATCGTATTTGGGAATGCCAAATGGGCAGGCGATCATGCAGTAGCGGCAACCGATGCACTTTTCCGCGTCGTATGCCACGGTGCCGTCTTCCTTTTTATACAACGCGCCGACCGGGCAAGCCGACACGCACGCCGGGTCTTGGCAATGCATGCATTGCAATTTGACCGGTTTGAGGACCGGGTTTTCCGGTTTGGGCGAGATATTCTTGAAATCAATCACCGTCAGCGTAGTTGCCGACAACGCCACTTCGCGCCCATCGGTTGGCAGATTGTTCGCGATTTTGCACGCGGTTTGACAGCTCTTACAGCCGATACACGCCGCGGTATCAATCAAAACGCCGTAACTGCCGCGCGGCGTGATCGGGGCGTGGCGCGCGGGGAGCGGCACGGGCGCGTCGGTGAATTTCGCGCCCAAGCCCACCACGGCAGCGCTGGCGCCGACAAGTTTGAGGAAATCGCGTCGTGAAAGTTTCATGATTGACCTCCAGTTTTTTCATTTGTCATTGCGAGCGTAGCGAAGCAATCTCCGACTATCTTGGGGATTGCTTCGCCCCTGCGGGACTCGCAATGACACTTGACTATGCCGCGATCGCTTGCGGCTTGTACATCGCGCAACTGAGACATGCTTCGCGAATCTTGCCATTGTCGAGTTGTAGGGCAAGCCAGCAAGGCAAATCGGAATGTTGAAAGGCGGGACATTGCCCGCGCGCACGCGGATCGCAGCGTTTGAGATCCCAGCAGTGCAAGTAGATGATTTTGTTGGAGCGATTGAAGGAGCGGATTGCATATGCCGCCTCGTTCTGCTCTGCCGTTGCCGGCGGCTGGAGTCTCTTTTCGAGCCATTTGCCCACGGCAATCGTCAGCGCGATGGGGATCGCAATGCGCAGGAGGAACATGAGCAGAACGACAAATGAATCAAGGTAGATTTGCGGAATCATAGGTCCCTCCTTGTCGCTGGGCTGAATGTGCGCCAGCTTTCGCGCGGAGTGAATTGCGGTCACGCTGTTTGTAGCACGCGGAGACTGGTGTTTTCAATACGCGGGGCGATTCATCTGTGGATAAAGGAAACACCCCATCTCCCGATGGGGTGTTGTATGCAGTGGAAATAGAAAACCCCAGCCAAAGACTGGGGTCGCAAGCCGACTTCGAGAGTTGAACTCGAAACCTGACGATTACGATTCGTCTGCTCTGCCAATTGAGCTAAGTCGGCGACGCGCTGAATATAGCACAGGTGAATTCATTTGGCAAAGAAAATGCAAGTCGCAAGTTGCAGGTCGCAGGCGAGTTGAGACCGGCGTCCTGAGACCTGCGACTTGTTACTCCAGCACCGCCTCCGCCTCAATCTCGACCAGCATCTCCGGCATAATCAACGCGCTGACCTGCACCATGCTCGTCGCTGGGCGAATGTCCGCGAAAAATTCGCCATGCGCCTTGCCGATTTTTTCCCACTCGGCGATGTTCGTCACATAGATGCGCGTCCGCACGACATCGCGCAAATGCGCGCCGGCTTGCGCGAGCGCGCGTTCGATGTTTTGGATCGTCTGCACCGTTTGCGCGTACGCATCGCCAATGCCGACCAGATCGCCCCGCGCATCCGTCGCGGTGGTGCCGGAAACATGAATCGTATTGCCGATGCGCACCGCGCGCGAATAACCGACGAGCGGCTCCCAGCGCGTGCCGGAGGAAATGTTTTGGCGGGACATGTTTCGTCAAGACCTGCGAGGTTTCAGAAACCTCGCAGGTCTCACACTTAGATTTGCGATGTACAATTGGGACAGCGCGTTGCCTTGAGCGCAATCGTCGAAAAACAAAACTGGCATTCTTTCGTCGTCGGCGCGGCAACGGGCGCGGGCTTGGTCGTCAGCCGGCTGATTTGCTGAATCAGCACGTACAGCACGAGCGCGACAATCAAAAACTCAAAGATCGTATTCAGAAAAAGCCCGTAATTGATCGTCACCGCGCCGGCTTTTTTCGCGTCGGCGAGCGTGGTGAAGGACGCACCGGACAAATTCAAATAGAGATTTGAAAAATCCACTTTGCCCAGCGCCAAACCGATCGGCGGCATGATAATATCGTTCACGAGTGACGACACAATCTTGGCGAACGCCGCGCCGATGATAAAGCCGACGGCAAGGTCAATCACATTGCCGCGCAAGATGAACGTCTTCAAGCCCCCCATAGGTTTTGCCTCCTTGATAAATTTTGGAAATTTTAACGCGTCAAAACAATTTTGTCAACCAGTTATTCACTGGTGATTACCCAAAGTCCAAAACCAACCGCAGAGAACGCAGAGGCGCAGAGCCGAAAAATGGTTTTCTCTGCGTCTCTGTGCCTCTGCGGTGAGTTATGGGTAACCACCAGTCAATAGCCGATTGACGCGCTGGCAAAATCATGTTACAGTAGCGCCATTCTAGACAAGGAGGCGCAGAATGTCAGTCCAATTTGAAAAACGCAATTCAATGCTCTGGCACGGTGTGCCTTCGGCGCGCGCTTAAATTTGCGATTTCGATTTTGCCGTTCAACCGGCGATCGGTTGGATGGTCTACTTTTCAGTTTTCAGCGAGCCGCTCGGCACACGATGTCCGCGCGGCTCGTTTCTTTTGGCGAGCCACGCGTTCA
>JACQGS010000296.1 GCA_016199405.1 Chloroflexota bacterium
GACGAAATTGAGGCGTTCTATCGCGACGTTCGTTTGCCTGCCGCCGCCGAGCGTTCGAACAGCCCGCGTGGCATTGTCGGTATAGAAGTTGTCATTGACCCGGAGCGACAATCGGATGGGCGACTGCGCGTGACCATTTCGTTGAGCAATTTTTTCTATCCGCCCGGTTTGGATATTCGCTGTCACTGAAAGCAGAGTCATAGAAAATGTCGAATGAAAAATCTCGAACGGCGACTGTAGAACGCAAGACCAAAGAGACCAGTGTGCGTGTCGAATTGACCCTCGATGGCGCGGGCAACGCGGACATTGCCACCGGCGTGCCAATGCTCGATCATTTGCTGTCGCACGTCGCGGTGCATAGTTTGATGGATCTGACTATTCGCGCGCAAGGCGATTTGGAAATTGACGCGCATCATACGGTCGAAGATGTTGCGATTGTTTTGGGCGACGCGTTCGCGCGCGCGCTTGGCGACAAGCGCGGCATCGCGCGAACGGGGCACGCGTACGTGCCGATGGACGACGCGCTCGCGTTCGTCGCGGTCGATTTGAGCGGGCGCGCCTACGCCGTGATCGACGCGGCGTTTGCCGCGCCGCTGATCGGAACGATGGCGGCGAGCATGATCGCGCATTTTCTGGAAACGCTCGCAGCAAACACGCGGATGAATTTGCACGCGCGCGTTTTGTATGGACGCGACGATCATCACAAAGCCGAAGCGTTATTCAAGGCGTTGGGTCGCGCGCTCGCGCAAGCGGTCGCGCTGGATCCGCGTCGCGTCGGCGTGGCATCAACGAAGGGAACCTTGTAAAGGATGAAGGCACGCTTCGCGGGATGAGGGATAAAAATTTCCGCCTTCTTCCCTCATCCTTCATCCTTTGAAATTGAACCAAGAATGATCGCAATTGTAGACTACGGCATGGGCAACCTCCGCTCGGTCCAGAAGGCATTTGAAAAAATCGGCGCTGACGCGCGCGTGATTCAATCGCCGGACGATTTGCGCGCGGCGCGCGGTATCGTGCTGCCCGGCGTCGGCGCGTTCGGGCAAGCGATGCAAAATTTACGCGCCGCCGGTTGGATCGAGCCGCTGCGCGCAGCGTGTGCGCGCGGCGCGCCGTTCATCGGAATTTGCTTGGGAATGCAATTGTTGTTTGAATCATCGGAAGAAATGGGCGAGCACACCGGCTTGGGCATTTTGCCCGGCGTTGTGCGGCGATTTACCGGCGATCTCAAAGTGCCGCAGATGGGCTGGAATCAGATTCACATTCAGGCGAAACAGCGTTCGCCCGTACTGCGTGGCGTGCGCGACGGCAGTTACGCGTTCTTTGTGCATTCGTTTTATTGCGCGCCGCGCGACCCGGCGCTCGTTCTCGCAACGACGGAATATGGAATTGAATTCGCGTCCGTTGTCGGGCGCGGAAATATTTTTGGCGCGCAGTTTCATCCGGAGAAAAGTCAAAGTGTGGGATTAAAGATGCTAGAGAATTTTGCGGAGATTGTTTCTGGAAAATGATCATTTTTCCCGCGATCGATCTGCGCGCCGGGCGCGTCGTGCGTTTGCAACAGGGCAACGTTGACGCCGAAAAAATCTATTCCGCTGATCCGGCGCGCACTGCCGCGCAGTGGCAAGCCGAAGGCGCGGAATGGTTGCACGTCGTGAACCTCGACGGCGCGTTTGGCGATAGTGCCGCCGAAAATTTGCGCGCGTTACAAAAAATTATTGCGGCGGTTGCGATCCCCGCGCAATTCGGCGGTGGCTTGCGCGATGCCGCGAGCATTGACGCCGCGTTCGACGCTGGGGTCGCGCGCGTCGTGATCGGCACGGCGGCAATCGAAAATCCGGTGCTCGTTTCAGAAACCCTCGCTCGCTATGGCGCGGAACGCGTGGCAGTTGGAATTGATGCGCGTGATGGATTCGTCGCGACGCGCGGCTGGCGCGCGCAATCGCGCGTTGCCACGCTCGGTCTCGCGCGCGCGATGCGCAATCTGGGCATAACCCGAATCGTCCATACCGACATCGCACGGGATGGGATGCTGGAGGGTTTGGACGCGGTCCAGATCGCGCGGCTTGCGCGGGACGCGCGAGTGAAGATTATCGCGTCGGGCGGGGTTGCAGGTGTTAGAGACGTAGAGGCATTGCGCGCGGTGGAAGGGGATGGTGTGGAGGGAGTTATCATTGGGCAGGCTTTGTATCAAGGCAAGTTGAATTTGCGTGAGGCGATTGATGTTGGCAAAGCGAATCATCCCGTGCCTTGACGTTCACGCGGGGCAGGTGACGCGCGGTGTGCAATTTGGCAAAGCCGAAAAAGGCGAATTGCGAAACGTCGGCGATCCGGTGGAACACGCGCGCGCGTACGATGCCGCCGGTGCGGACGAATTGGTTTTCCTCGACATCACGGCGTCGTACGAACAGCGCGATATTCTGCTCGATGTGGTGCGCCGCGTCGCCGATCAAGTGTTCATTCCATTCGCCGTCGGCGGCGGCGTGCGCGACGTAAAGGATTTTCGCGCGATTCTGCTTGTCGGCGCGGACAAGGTCGCGATCAACACGGCGGCGGTTGAAAATCCGGCATTGATTACGCAAGCGGCGGAAAGATTTGGCGCGCAGTGCGTCGTGGTCGCGATAGATGCCAAAAAAGTGCCAAGTGGCAAGTGGCAAGTGACAAGTGATGTTTCTTCTCGTCACTTGTCACCCGTCACCCGTCACTTTGAAGTCTACACTCACGGCGGCAGAACGCCAACGGGATTGGATGTAGTCGCGTGGGCGCGCGAAGCGGAAGCGCGCGGCGCGGGCGAAATTTTGCTGACGAGCATGGATCGCGACGGCACGCGCGACGGGTACGATCTCGAACTGACGCGCGCGGTGGCGGACGCGGTGAAAATCCCGGTGATCGCGTCCGGCGGCGCGGGGCGCATCGAGCATTTCGCGCAGGCGATTGAAGAAGGCCATGCGAGCGCGGCGCTGGCGGCGAGTCTGTTTCATTTCGGTGAGTTGACGATTGGGCAGGTGAAGGAGTACTTGGCGAGTCGAGGCATTGCAGTGAGAAAATAAGCCATAGACGCGAAAGACACGAAAGACGCGAAAATGGAAAAAATCAAAGGACATGCTATGAGCAATGAAATCAACTGGGACGCGAACGGACTCGCGCCGGCGATTGTGCAAGATCGCAGCACGCAGCAAGTGCTGATGCTCGCGTACATGAACGCGGACGCGCTTGCCAAAACATTCGAGACCGGCATCGCGCATTTCTGGAGCCGGCGGCGCGGCACGTTGTGGATGAAGGGCGAGACCTCGAAAAATTTCCAGCGTGTGCGCGAAATCCGCTACGATTGCGACGGCGACACGATTTTGCTGTTAGTTGACCCGCAAGGTCCGGCGTGTCACACTGGCGAGAGGACCTGTTTTTACCGCAGTCTTGGCATGCCGAAAGGATGAGCGATCCCATGAGCGATGTGTTGACTGAATTGTTTGCGACGATACAAGCGCGCAAGACGAGTGCGCCGGCCGAATCGTACACCGCGCGATTGTTTGCCGCCGGCGAGGACGAGATCGTGAAAAAAGTTGGCGAAGAAGCGATTGAGGTCATCGTCGCGGCGAAGGGGCAGGGCGACGCGCGCGTGATCGCCGAGACCGCCGATTTGTTTTATCACGCGCTCGTATTGCTTGCCGCGCGCGGCATCGCGTGGCGCGCGGTCGAAGACGAGTTGGCGCAGCGAATGAAACGCGGAAGCGCGCCGCGCCAAGCATAACGCGCGCAGATATTGACACGGTAAGATGATGATGCTATATTGCGAATGAAACGTTGATGGAATCTGATTCGAATCAAGCCCGCAACGCGGCGGGCAATGCGCGCAGGGAGTGAGTTTGCCGGTTTTGCCGGCTTGTGAACACTCGGCGCGCGTTTTCTTTTCTTGCGCGTCGGTGTCAGCACAAACTTTACGGAGGTTCAAGGTGAAAGCCAATTGCCCGGAATGTGATGCGGAAATTACAATGGCGAAAGCGATGAAAGGCGAAATCGTGGTCTGCCCGGACTGCGGCACCGAGCTCGAAGTCGTGAACGAGAACCCGCTTCAATTCGATCTCGCGCCGCAAGAAGAAGAGGATTGGGGGGAGTAGTGCGCAAGTCGCAGGTTACAAGTCGCAAGTCAAACTGAGACCTGCAACTTGAGACCTGGGACTGATCGAGACTTGAGGCAAAAATGAAACTTGCTGTTCTTTATTCGCGCGTGCGGCTGGAAGAAAAAATTCTTTTTGAAACGCTCGACACGCGCGGTGTCCCGTACGACAAAATTGACGACCGCGAAGTCGTTTTCGATTTGGATCAGCCAGAGTTTTGGCGGCAGTACGACGTCGTGCTCGAACGCTGTATCAATCATTCGCGCGCGCTGTACGCGTTGAAAATTCTGAACGATTGGGGCGTTCCGACCGTGAATACCGCGTACGTCGCGGACGTCTGCGGCAATAAACTCGTTACGTCCTCCGCGCTCGTGCGCGCCGGCGTGCCGAACACGCGCGTCAAAATCGCGTTCACGCCGGAATCGGCGGTGCAAGCGATTGAAGAGTTTGGTTATCCGGTCGTTTTGAAACCGGCGGTCGGATCGTGGGGGCGCTTGATCTCCAAGGTGAATGATCGCGATTCTGCCGAAGCGCTCTTGGAGCACAAAGAAGTTTTGGGATCGTTCCATCACTCGATCTTCTATATTCAAGAGTACATCCAAAAGCCGGGGCGCGATATTCGCGCGTTTGTGATCGGCGACGAAACCGTCGCGGCGATTTATCGCGCGTCCGCGCATTGGATCACGAACACCGCGCGCGGCGCGCAGGCGTCGAATTGTCCGGTGACGCCGGAGCTGAATCGCATTTGCGTGGCGGCGGCGCGCGCAGTCGGCGGCGGAATTGTCGGTGTGGATTTGCTCGAAGATCCCGAACGCGGCTTGTTGGTGAACGAAGTAAATTACACGATCGAATTTCGCAACAGCATCGCGACGACCGGCGTGGACATTCCGAACAAAATTTTCGATTACGTTTTCGCGGTGGGACGCGGCGAGATCAAAGTGATTTAGGATTTTCGATTGCCGATTTTCGATTTCCGATCCAAAGGCTTGATCCACGCAAGTCTAAAATCGAAAATTGGCAATTGGCAATCGAAAATTGAGGCAACATGTCTCTCGAACAATTCAGCATTATTGAATCCACGTTGCGCGAAGGCGAGCAATTCGTCGGCGCGAATTTCACGAGCGACGATAAACTCCGCATTGCCGACGCGCTCGACGAATTTGGCGTCGAGTACATCGAACTGACCTCGCCGCTGGCATCGCCGCAAAGCTTTGAAGATTGCAAAACGATCGCGCGGCGCGGACTCAAATCGAAAATCCTCACCCACATTCGCTGCCATCTCGACGACGCGAAAAAAGCGCTCGAAACCGGCGTGCAAGGGATTGATCTTGTGATCGGCACGTCGTCGTACTTGCGCGAGTTTAGTTTGGGCTTGGCGATGGAGCAGGTGATCGATCGTTCGGTCGAAGTGTTGACGTGGCTGCGCGCGCAATCGCCGGATTTGATTTTGCGTTTCAGCACCGAGGATTCTTTTCGGAGTGAAGAAGCCGACCTGTTTCGCGTGTATCTCGCGGTGGATCGCGTCGGCGTGAATCGGTTTGGGATCGCGGACACGGTCGGCGTGGCGACGCCGATGCGCGTCTATCGACTCGTCAGCGGCTTGCGGCGCATGGTCAAAGCCGATATTGAATTTCATGGGCATAACGATTCCGGCTGCGCGATCGCGAACGCGTTCTCGGCGCTCGAAGGCGGCGCGACGCATATTGATACGAGCATCCTCGGCATCGGCGAACGCAATGGCATCACGCCGCTCGGCGGATTGATCGCGCGAATGTACGCGACGAACCCCGCGCTGATCAAGAAAAAATATCGGCTGAAAAAATTACGCAAGTTGGACGAGATGGTCGCGACGATGGTCGGCGTGGGCATTCCGTTCAATAATTACATCACCGGCGTCACCGCGTTTACGCACAAAGCCGGCATTCATTCCAAAGCGATTCTGAACAATCCGGAAACGTACGAAATTCTCAACCCGCGCGATTTTGGCATCACGCGTTATATCAGCATCGCGCACAAACTGACCGGCTGGAACGCGGTGAAAGATCGCGCCGAACAGTTAGGCGTGGGTCTCACCGACGATCAGATCAAGGACGTCACCGCGCACATCAAGGCGCTGGCGGATCAGAAGCGGATTGATATCAACGATGTAGACGAATTGCTCTTCCGGTGGGCGGACCCGCCAACAGAGATGCCGGATGAAAAAGTTGCGCCGGCAAATGTGAATGCAAAGTAAATACGTGATACGTGATGCGTAGTGCGTAATTTGTAATTCGTAATTCGTAAACAAGTAGAGTTTCGCTTCTATGGACAAGACTTTCGCGGAAAAAGCATTGGCGCGCGCGGCAGGGCTAAAGCAAGTCGTCGCCGGGCAGATTGTGGATGCGTCGCCGGACGTGGTGCTGTCGCACGATAACACTGCCGCGATTGCGCGCATCTTTCGCGCGCTCGGCGTCGCGCGCGTAAAATATCCGGAACGGATGGCGATCACGCTCGATCACGCCGTCCCCGCGCCGACAACGCAACACGCGGCGAATCATGCCGAGACGCGCAAGTTCGTCGAGGAAATGGGCGTCAAGAATTTTTTCGAAGTGGGACGCGGCATTTGCCATCAGGTCTTGAGCGAAGAAGCGCTGGTGTTGCCGGGGCAATTGATTCTCGGCGCGGACTCGCACACGACGCATTACGGTTGGATGGGCGCGTTTGGCGCGGGCATTGGACGCAGCGAAGTCGCGGCGTTATGGGCAACCGGCGAATTGTGGATGCGCGTGCCGGAATCGCTGAAGATTGTGGTGACGGGCAAATTGCCACGCGGCGTGACCGCGAAAGATTTATGCTTGCGGATCATCGGCGATCTCGGCGCGGACGGCGGGCTGTACGCGTCGGTTGAATTTCACGGCGACGCGATTTCAAAAATGTCGCTCGAATCGCGCATGGTGATTCCGAATATGATGGCGGAGTGCGGCGTCAAGAACGCGTGGCTGATGCCGGACGATGCGGTGTTTGAGTATCTTGCTGTCCGAAAGTCGAAAAGTTCCAAGTCCCAAGTCACAAGTTCCAAGCCACAAGTCACAAGTCGCAGGTCCCAAATCTCAAAATCCGAAATCCGCAATCTGAAATCCGAAATTTCTCGCAATGCAATCTACCCTGACAACGAAGCAAGATACATTGCAGAGTATCGTTACGACGCCAAGACTCTCGAGCCGTATGTCGCGTGTCCGCATCGCGTGGACAACGTGAAACCGCTCTCGCAAGTGCGCGGGACGCGCGTGCAGCAAGCCTTTCTCGGCACGTGCACCAACGGGCGGATCGAAGATTTGAAAGCGGCGGCAGAAATATTGCGCGGCAAAAAAATCGCGCGCGGCACGCGGCTGCTCGTCATCCCCGCGTCGAGCGAAGTGTTGAGCGATGCGCTGGCGCGCGGCTATATCAAAATTTTTGTGGATGCCGGCGGCGTGATTGGGACGCCGGGATGCGGACCGTGTATGGGGAATCATATGGGTATTCCCGCGCCGGGGGAAGTCACGATTTCCTCGGCGAACCGGAATTTTCGCGGGCGCATGGGAACACGCGACGCGGAAATTTATTTGGCGAATCCCGCCGTCGTCGCGGCGAGCGCGGTCGCGGGATATATCGCGGATCCGAGGGAGGTGTGAAGAGCAATGTAGATTGAGTTGAACGGATTCTTCAGATCGAAAAAGGGAGGAGGTCGAAATGAAGATTGCAAATTACCGCTTGATGTTCTTGTTTGTGATCTGTTTGGCAGCCACGCTCAGCACCGGTTGCCAAGGGGAAACCTTACCTGAATGGATCGATCAGTTAGCAAGATTCACCGCGTTGGATGCGACTCCCACAACAATCCGTCCTACGCCTACGGAAGAATTGATCTTTCTTCCACCGCCAACTCCGACCCGGACTGGGACGCCTACACTCACGCCGACGCCTTCGAGTACGCCTACTCCTACGGTCACGCTTGCATTACCTTCGGTCTTTACCGCGGTTTTTAGTGACACATTGCCTTTGGGCACTATCCGCGATGGTCCCGAACGCGTACCCATTGTTGATAGTGACGGGAAACCCACCGGTCAGACGGCAGAAGGTCATCGTGCGGACATCTCTGACGTGCAGATTGGGTGGAACAAATTAGGGAACTTGCTCGCTTGCGTTAACCGGTTTAAGACCGAGCGAAGTTTCAGCAGCGCGATCATCTTGCTTTCGCTTCCCGCAACGGGCATGCGCGAGAATGCCTTTTTCCAATGGGAAGATCATGCTAATCGAGTAAAGACCGAAGCAGAGGATGCCAAAGGTCCATTGCCGTCAAACACGTGGATGATCAAGCATGACCCAGCAGGGGGAACGGTATGCTTTGTTTTTCCGATGAGCATTTCGGATCAGACCAAGCGGATGTTGGTCTACTCCTTTGACCGTCCCAAAGACAGTGATCTACGAGGTTATGACATGGCGGGTCCATTTCCTATTCCGGAGAAACTGCGATAATTCTGCTGGGTCTGCGCGAGCAATACCGTCACGCGGCAAACCTTCAAGCGCGCATCGATTTGCACGAACGATTCAGTACGGCGGCGCGCGATTTTCATGATTGGCTATTCGATCATTTCGATTTTCCGCGCGGCGCGCGCGTGCTCGAAATCGGTTGCGGCACTGGCTTATTGTGGCAGAAAAATCGAGTGCGCATCCCGGCGATGTGGCAATTGACGCTCAACGATTTTTCGCACGGGATGCTCAATGCCGCGCGCGGCAACGCGCCGACCGCGCAGTTCGCGCAATGCGACGCGCAGGCGATTCCGTTCGCGGCGAACGCGTTCGATGCGGTAATCGCGAATCATATGCTTTATCACGTTCCCGACATTCCGCGCGCGCTCGCCGAAATCCGCCGCGCGCTCAAACCCGGCGGCAAATTGTACGCGGCGACGAACGGCGCGGGGCATTTGCAAGAGATTTGGGATTTACTCGCACAATTCATCGGCAATGTGCAGATGACGGACGGCGACCGATTTTCGTTGGAAAACGGCGGCGCGTATTTGTCGCGATGCTTTGCGCGCGTCAAGCGATTTGATTTTGATGACGCGCTCGTTGTCACGGAAGCGGAGCCATTGTTCGATTACATCATGTCAATGCGCGTCGCCAAGCAAATGCTGACGCCGGAAATGCTGGCGCAGTTGCGCGTTGAACTCGCGGCGCGCATTGCGCGCGATGGCGCGATCCAAATCCAAAAATCAGTCGGATTGTTTGTCGCGGCATGAATAATCGCGTCGGAGTAATGACGGTCGTGCTGTCGGAAGATCGGCAGAAAATATTGTTGCATCGGCGCGAGTTTTTCTTTTTGTGGGACTTGCCCGGCGGCGGCATCGAGCCACACGAAACGCCGACCGAAGCCGCGATCCGCGAGACGCGCGAGGAAACTGGCTATGAAATCGCGGTCGAGCGTTGGATCGGCTGGTATCGGCATCCGTCCGTCTACAATTCGCGCGATCAAGTGACGAATCTTTTTCTTGCGCGTGTCAGTGGGGGCAAGCCGAGTGGATTTGGATTAGAAACGACCGGCTTGGGTTGGTTCGCGCCGGATGCGTTGCCGCGCGGCGTCGAGCCGATGCACCAGCAAATGATCGCGGATGCGCTCGCGAATGCCGCGACGCCGTTCCATCGCGTGATTGAGTTTGAGGCGTGGAAATTGTTTCTCGCACGCATCGGATTTTTTGGAATGCGATGGCGGAATTATTTATTGCGGCGGCTAATGCGGCGTGGCAAATAGTCGGTCGCAAGTCGCAGGTCGCAGGTCGCAGGTCGCAGGCGAGTGCCGCTTGTGGCTTGTGGCTTGTGACTTGAAACTTGGAGCATGCAACATGATTCTACGCGGACGCGCTTGGAAATATGGCGATGACGTGAACACCGACGTGATTTTTCCGGGCAAGTACACGTACACCGTCACCGATCCGAAAGAGCAAGCCCAGCACGCGCTCGAAGACCTCGATCCGAACTTCGCCGGCAACGTTCAACCCGGCGACATTATTGCCGGCGGAAAAAATTGGGGCAACGGATCGTCGCGCGAGCAAGCCGTGGGTTGCCTGAAATATTCGGGCATCACCGCGATTATGGCGAAATCGTTTGGGCGCATTTATTTTCGCAACGCGGTGAACAACGGTCTCGTGCCTATCACCTGCGCGGCAGCGGTGGATGCGATTCAAAATGGCGAAACCGTCGAGATCGATCTCGACGCGCATACGGTGAACTGCGCGGCGGGCGCATTCGATTTTCCGCCGCTCTCGCCGTCGCTCTTTGCGATCATTCAAGCCGGCGGTTTGATTCAGATGCTGCGGAAAAAATTCGGCGCGGACGCGAAGCGTTTGCCGATGCCGGAGATGAAGGGAGGAGAATAGAAGTTGGAAGTTAGAAATTGGAAGTTGGAAGCCGCGCTCCAATCTCTAACTTCCAACGTCCAACATCTATGTACAAGATAGCATGGCTACCGGGTGATGGCATTGGCGTCGAAGTGATGAACGCGACGCGGCTCGTGCTCGACGCGCTGAAATTCGACGCGGAGTATATTCGCGCGGACATCGGCTGGGAATATTGGCGGAGCGAGGGCGAAGCATTGCCGCAACGCACGCTTGAGATTTTGAAATCGTCGCAATGCGCACTCTTTGGCGCGATTACTTCAAAGCCAAAAGAAGAAGCCGATGCGGAACTCGATCCGAGTTTGCGCGGCAAGGGCTTGGTCTATCGCTCGCCGATCGTGCGGTTGCGGCAGATGTTCAATTTGTACGTGAACTTGCGCCCGTGCAAAGCATATCGCGGCAATCCGCTGAATTATCGCGACGACATTGATCTCGTCGTCTTCCGCGAAAACACCGAAGGGCTTTACGCCGGCGTCGAGTTTCATCCGCTGCCAGACGATGTCCGCCGCGCGCTTGAAGCAAATAGCCCGGCGATGCGCGCGTTCAACGACGTCGGCTCGTCCGATATCGCGTTCTCCGCGCGTATCATCACGCGGCGCGGCGCGGAACGCATCGTCCGCCGCGCGTTCGAGTACGCGCAGAAGCACGGGCGCAAGAATGTCACGCTCGTCGAAAAGCCGAATGTTTTGCGCGAGACGAGCGGGTTGATGACGCGGGTCGGGCGCGCGGTCGCGTCAGATTTTCCCGGCATTGAGTTGTGGGAAGCGAACGTTGACGCGATCATGATGTGGCTCGTGAAAAATCCGCAGCAGTACGGCGTGATCGCCACGAGCAATCTGTTCGGCGATGTCGTTTCCGATTTGTGCGCGCAACTTGTCGGCGGGTTGGGCTTTGCGGCGAGCGGCAACCTCGGCGACAAGTTCGCGGTCTTCGAGCCGACGCATGGCTCTGCACCCAAGCACGCCGGACAAAACAAAGCCAATCCGCTTGCGACGATTCTCGCGGCGAAGATGATGCTGGAATGGCTCGGTGAAAATAAACTTGCCGCGCGGATTGAGAACGCCATCGCGGCGGTAATCGCGGAAGGCAAAGCGCGGACGTACGATATGGGCGGAAAGAATACGACGATGGAAATGGCGGAAGCGGTGGCGGGGAAAATCTAAATTCGTAATTCGTAATTCGTGTTTGCTATTGAGGCATTATGACGGAAATGACAAACGACCAACTTGCTGCGTTCGCGAAAGAACTCGTCGACGCGGCGGCGAAAACAAACTTGACGATGCGCGTGCTCGGCGCGGGCGCGGTGTATTTGGCGTGCGAAAGCATCAAGACGCATGCGAAGTTGCAGCGCGAGATCGAGAAGCTATTTTTTGTCGCGGCGGAGAAAGAATTCGGCGCGCTAGCGGAGGTTTTTCAGGCGCGTGGCTGGCAATTACGCGGCAGAGACAATGCGCGCTGGCTGTTTGAAAAGGAAGGCGCGCGCGCGGAATTGTGGAATCCGGTTTATCGCGAGGGGCATCGCCTCGATTTGAGCGCGCGGCTCGCGCTCGCCTCGCCGACGATTCCGCTCGCGGATTTGTGGCTGACCAGATTGCAGCGCAAGAAATTCGGCGCGAATGAAATCAAGGATGCGATTGCGCTCTTGCTCGATCATCGCGTCGCAAAAGGCGAAGCCGAAGGGCAGATTGACCATCTGTATCTCGCGCAATTGACGCGCGGCGATTGGAGTTTGTGGACGACCGTGTACGACAATACGATTGAACTTGAAAACCAAGTGGAAAATTATTTGGATCCAGAGGAAGCGCAACTCGTGTGGCGGCGCATCGAATTGATTCAAGGCGATATGGATTTGCAAAAAAAGTCGCCGTTGTGGATGATGAATCAAATTTTGCGAAGACCGACGCAGGTGCCGCGATAGAGACCTATCCCCTGCCCCTTCCCTATAGGGAAGGGGTTAGGTCACCCCACATTAAACCGAATCGTCAGAATATCCCCGTCCTGCACAACGTACTCTTTTCCCTCCAACCGCAACACCCCGCGCTTGCGCGCCTCGGCTAAAGTGCCACAGTCGATCATATCCGCGTACGCAATCGTCTCGGCGCGAATAAAGCCGCGCGCGAGATCGGAATGAATCGCGCCGGCGGCATCCACTGCCGGCGCGCCGACCGGCAAAGTCCACGCGCGGCATTCGTCCTCGCCGACCGTGAAAAACGCTTGCACGCCGAGCAATTGGTACGAGAGGCGAATCATCTTGTTCAAACCCGGCTCGTCAATTCCATATTCTTTCAAAAACTCGCGCGCATCTTCCGGCGACATCTGCGCGAGTTCCATTTCGACCTTGCCTTGCAACGCGACGGTCAGCGATTGCTTGTGCTCGGACTGCGGCAGGCGCGCGTTTTTATCGTCCCCGATGTTGAAGACGACGACGACCGGCTTGAGCGACACCAACGCGTAATTTTTCACGACGCGGACTTCGTCGGCGCTCAGCGCGAGATCGCGCAGGGGCTTGCCGGCTTCGAGATGCGGCTGACACTTTTGCAAAATGCTTTGCTCTTTGAGGTACGTTTCTTTTTCTTTTGCCGTCGCGCCGCCTTTTTTCAATGTCGCAGCGAGCCGGTCCAAACGCCGCTCGACGATGCCGAGATCGGAGAGAATGAGTTCGGTGTCGAGGATGGCGAGATCGCGCGCGGGGTCAATGCTCTCTTCGATGTGCGGCACGCTGGCGTCTTCAAACGCGCGCACGACATGCAAGAGCGCGTCGTTCTGCGCGATCTGGTTGAGGAGATTCCCGTCCATCCCGCCCTTTTCGCCGATGCCGCGCGCAAGCCCAGCGATATCGTTGTATTGCACCTGCGCGTGCACCGTTTTGCGCGGGCTGAATAATTTCACGAGCGCGTCGAGGCGCGGGTCGGGCACGTCCACGACGGCGGTATGAATTTCGAGTTTGCCGGATGAGAACGCGGCAGTTTCAATTTTGCCGCGCGTCAGCGCATTGAAGATAGTCGTTTTGCCGGAGAGTGGGAGACCGATGATGCCAATTTTCATAATAAAAAAAATATTTCACCGCAAAGGCGCAAAGAACGCAAAGAAAAAAATCTTGCGTCTTGGCGGTTTAATTTCCTCCAGCCGCGCGTTTCGCCGCGGTCAGCGTATTTTGCATCAGCATCGCGATCGTCGTCGGACCGACGCCGCCGGGCACCGGCGTGATCGCGCCGGCAACTTCTTTCGCATTCTCAAAATCCACATCGCCGATCAGACGCTTGCCGGATTTTTTCGCCGCGTCCGGAATTTCGTTGATGCCCACATCAATCACCGTCGCGCCCGGTTTCAACCAATCGGCTTGCACAAAGCGCGGCTTGCCAATCGCCGCGACGACGATGTCGGCTTGGCGCACAACGTCCGGCAAATTTTGCGTGCGCGAGTGGCAAATCGTCACCGTCGCATTGCGGTGCAACAGCAAAAACGCCGCGGGCAAGCCGACGATTTTTCATCGCGAGGCGTCCGACGTTGATCGGATGAAAGCCGTCCACGTCTTTTTCGAGCGGAACTGCGCCGAGAATCGTCTCTTGATCGATGTGCGGGGGGAGCGGCAGTTGAACGAGGATGCCGTGAATTTTGGGATCGCCGGCGAGATCGCGAATGAGGTTGAGCAAATCGGCTTGCGAAATATCTTCCGGCAAATGCCGTCCGACCGAATACATGCCCAATGCTTGAACGGTTTTTTGTTTCGACGCGACGTAGGCTTTGGACGCCGGATTCTCGCCGACGAGAATGGTCGCGAGTCCGGGCGTGATGCCGCGTGTCGCGAGTAATTGCGCGGCTTCATCCTGCACGCGCGCTTTGATCGAATCGGCAACGGCTTTGCCGTCAATGAGTTTGGCGGTCATTTCATCTCCGCGGGCTGATCGAACGCGACGAGCAAAAACAAAAACACGCCGATGCCCATCGAAACGAGCACCCATTCTTGCGGCGCGGTCGTCAAAAAGCGGACAAGCAAGGTCGCAAGGAGAATGACGACGGATGCGGCGAGCAGGATGTTGGTCGTGCGCGGCGAGAACATGTGCTTGAATTCGGGTTGGGACATGCGTGCCTCCGGTTTGTATCTGACTTTGGTATTATATCGCGATTGTGTCTAGGTCTGAAATTCGTCCCAAAAAATTACGCACTATGCATTACTTGATGACGTATTGCGCAGTGCGTATTCGCTCATTCGTTATGATTCGAGGTCACTCCTCCGCAATCAATCTCAACCGCTCCGCCGGCAAATGCAAACGCATGCGCTCGCCCACTGCATAGCGCCGAGCGCCGCTTGCCTGCACGCGCAGTTCCATTTCTTCGCTCACCTGCATGCGATAATCCATCGTCTCGCCTAAATAAGTCGCCTGTTGCACGGTGCCCGACAAAATATTTCGCTGCGCGTCCGCGCCGTTCTCGATGATCGTAACATCGTTCGGGCGAATGAACAGCAACGCCGATTGCTGCGCGGCAAAGTCGGGCGCGGCGGTCGCGGTCAGCCGCGTCTGCCCCACGACGACCTGCGTGGTCTCGCCATCAATCGCCTCGATGCGCGCGGGCAGTGCTTCGACGATCAACACAAGTGATCAGTTATCGGTAAACAGTTGTCAGTGAGAAGTGAGCAGGTGGCAAGTTTCAGGTTGCAAGTCACAAGTCACAGGTCGCAGGTGGCAAGTTGCATGTAGCATGTGCCTTGGAGCGTGTGACATGTGGCAAGATGCTTGCTATCCGACTATGCAACGACGCGACGATCAGACCATCCAGCGCCAAAATGTGATATAATCGTGTCGAGTCGACTCTTTGCATTTCACGTGAGAGGAGGGAACACCCGATGGAACAAACGATAACTCTACAGTTGCCCGATGAGGTTCTCCGCCGTTATCAACGCGGCGCCACCGCGGCGCGCAAAGTGTTGGAGGAATTTCTCGCGGACCGACTGGCAGACCTTGCCCCACCCTCGGTGGACAATTTGCCATCGCCTTTGCGCGAAGAGTTGAGGGATCTGGAGAGAGTGAGCGACACAGCGTTGCGCCAAGTCGTACAGAGTCGTCTGCCGACTCCGCGCCAACGCACGTACAGCCGTCTGTTGCGCAAGCAGAGCCAAGGCGCACTCAGCACCCGCGAGAAGGAAACTCTGCGCCACCTCGGCGAACAAGCGCGCCAGATCACTCTCCGCAAAGCGCACGCTCTGATGCTGCTCAAATGGCGCGGCATTGTCATCTCGCCGGCTGAAGCGCAACTGAGTTCCGAGTGACGCCAACACGCCTCCCCGCCGCGATGCGCCGCCGCGTGATCGCCGAATCGCATGATCGTTGCGCCTACTGCCACACGACGACCGCCGTCACCGGCGCACAGTTGGTGATTGATCATATCATCCCGGAGTCGGCTGGAGGACAAGGCGTGCGGGAAAACCTGTGCGTGGCTTGCCATTCCTGCAACGAGTTCAAAGGCGCGCAAACTCACGCCAGCGATCCTATGACCGGCAAGCCGACGCGGCTGTTCCACCCGCGTCGGCAATGGATTGAGCACTTTCGCTGGAGTGAAGATGGCACAGAAATCATTGGGCTGACGCCTACGGGGAGAGCGACTGTGTCTGCTCTGAATCTGAACCATCCTCTAATCGTGGAGGCGCGCCGGCGCTGGGCAATTGTCGGATGGCATCCCCCTCTCGAAGATGTATGAGCGCACGCCATATCCTTCGACTTCGTTCAGGATGAACTCAGCCAGAAAGCCCGCGTCTCACCGAATCTTCTGCGCGGCAGGTGCGTGCAACATTCGTTTATTCGTTTTCATTCGCGCTCGTTTCTTCGTGCCCCTTCGTGTCCTTCGTGGATCAATCTTCTTGAATTATTCGCAGTCTTTCCGCCGGCAAATGCAAACGCATGCGCTCGCCCACCGCATAACGCCGAGCGCCGCTTGCCTGCACGCGCAATTCCAAATCCTCATTCACCTGCACGCGATAATCCATCGTCTCGCCTAAATACGTTGCCTGTTGCACCGTGCCGGACAAAATATTTCGTTGCGAGTCCGCGCCATCTTCGACGATGGCAACGTCGTTCGGGCGAATGAACAGCAACGCTGAAAGCACTTTCAGTGCCGATTGCGGCGCGGCAAAGCCCGGCGCGGCGGTCGCGGTCAAGCGCGTCTGCCCCACGACGACCTGCGC
>JACQGS010000298.1 GCA_016199405.1 Chloroflexota bacterium
CCATCGTCAAGCGGCTGTATGTGCGCGAAGACGACCTGACACGGCTCGCGAAAAAATTCGGCGTGAATCCCGATCCTTTCGCCGCGGAAAACGCGAACGCCCTGCACGAAATTTTCGGCGTCGCCGATTCCGCCGGGCTCGACAAGATTTTGCGCGGCGGCATTCCGCATTCGGTCTTGAACGCCAAAGAACACGAGCGCGAGGCGCACGTCATCGCGCGCGCGGGCGAGCCGCACACGATCACGCTGGCGACGAATATGGCGGGGCGCGGCGTCGACATCAAGCTTGGCGGCGAATTGCCGGAAGAAACGCTGACGGAACTCGCGCGCATTTTGCATCGCGCCGGAATTGACCCGTACAATTTGTCGTTCGACCAGATTGCAGAGGCGCTTGATAAGATTCCGCCCGCCGAGTACGCGCTCGACGCGGAACACGTCGAACGATTTCGCCGGCATATGAACGATCGCGCGCGGGTGCGTGAGCTCGGCGGTCTGCGCATCGTCGGCACGGAACGGCACGAAGCGCGGCGCATCGACAATCAACTGCGCGGACGTTCCGGTCGGCAGGGCGACGCGGGCTCCTCGCGTTTTTACGTTTCGATTGAAGATGAGATTATGCGGCGAATGGGCGGCAAGGGCATGATGGATCGCGTGTGGATCGAAGACATTCCGATTGAACACGATTGGGTCACGCGCGCGTTGGAGCAATCGCAGGTCAAGATGGAGGGCTACAACTTTGACATCCGCAAGCACCTGCTGGAATACGACGACGTTCTGAACAAACAACGCGAAATTATTTACGGACAACGCTTTCGCATCCTGACCAAAGCCGATCTGCGTGATGATTTGCGCGGCTGGGCGCACGAAGAAATCGCGCGCGCGGTTTCGGAAGAATTGAAAGCCGCCGGCGATCACGCCGAATCGCGTTTGCTTGCGCGCATTGACGCGCTCATGCCCGGTTTTTATTTGAGCGAAAATGAGCTGGTGCCGCCGTACTCGCTGGAATTGATTTTGCGCGAACTCGGTGAAAAACCGGACGCGCCGGCGCTGCTGGCGGCGGCGCGGCGCGCGCTGGAACTGCATCGCGATTTTTTGATCGAGTCGGTCGTGCCAGAGACGCTGAATCAATTCGAAGCGCAATACCAGACGACGTGGGGCGAAATCGAAGACCTCGCCAAAAATACGCTGGCGACGGCGCAGCAAGAAGCGCAAGAGCAAAATCGCCGGCTGGATGCGGCATCACTCGCGCAAACGGTCGGACGCGCGGTCGGAATGAATATCGCGTTGCGCGGCGCGGCGATCAGCGAAAAAGAAATCCTCGACACGGTGCGTCGCAACTTTGATTTACGCGTGGTCGATCAGATCGCACGGCGCGTGGTGAAGCGCGCTGGCGTTGAATTTCAACTGCCCTGGGGCGGCGAGGCAGAATTGGAATTTACCCTCTTGCGCGATACGCTGACCGCCGCGCTAGAAAAAGCGTACGCCGCACATGCCGACAAAACGCTCGCGGAAATCGAGCGAGAGTTGACAGAGCGCGGCAAGCCAGAAAATTTGGAATCACGTCCACAGCGCGCGTTTGCGCTCTTCAGTCTCAGCCACGCGCGGCGCGCGATCTTCGATCAGCGCACGCATCGCAGAATGGAAATGTGGACGCCGCGCTTTCCGTGGCTGCACCTCGCGGCGGAGCAAATTGGCAAAACTGAAGCGGACACGCTGAAAGAGGAACTCGGTGAGTATTGGAGCGCGTCGCTCGCAGAATTGGAACACGCGCGCGGCGGCGCGGAATCGTTCAACGATTTGTTGCGTGAGTTGATGCTGTCGGTCGTGACGAGTTTGTGGGTAGATTATTTGACCGACATTGAAGAGCTGCGCACCGGTATCGGCTTGCAAGCGTTCGGTCAACGCGACCCGCTGGTGGAATACAAACGCCGCGCGTTTGCGATGTTCCAAGAGTTGTATACGCGCATCCGGACGCAGGTCGTCGGCAATATTTTTACGTATCAATATCGCGGCTTGGCGAAACTAGAATCCGCCTCGCGTGATCACATCGCGCCCGCCGCGCTGCCAATCGCAACGCCAGCGGTGGTTGCCGCGCCGACCTCTCCCCCATCCCCCTCCCCTAATAAGGGAGGGGGCGGAGCGCGCGTAGCCGTCGCGTCACGACCAACGAATACCGGCACTCTGGGCAGAAACGATCCGTGCTGGTGCGGCAGCGGCAAGAAATATAAACATTGTCATATGAAAAGTGACAAGTGACGAGACAAGTGACGAGTGACGTGTGACAAGTGA
The DNA here is from genome assembly GCA_016199405.1 of Chloroflexota bacterium. Taxonomy (GTDB): domain Bacteria; phylum Chloroflexota; class Anaerolineae; order UBA4142; family UBA4142; genus JACQGS01. Next base: position 2,289 of record JACQGS010000298.1, read on the forward strand.
CGTGGGGAAAACCTCGTCACCTGCCACTCGACACCCGTCACCCTCTTTGTCCTATTGCGATTGCATTTCCATCGTGCTAGAATCGGTCGAGCGGAACCATGCAGAAACCCGTGGCAGTGCAAAATGATCCATTTACGCAACGCGTGATGAGCGACGTGGATCCCGATTTGTTGGTTTTGATCCAAACCAAAATCAACACGTTCTTGAAATGGGATATCGTCAAATTTTTTGGCGAAAATCCGGGGACGTTGGATCACGCCGGTCAAATCGCGGTTTATATTGGACGCGATGCCGGCGCGGTGCAAGCCGAACTGGACATTCTCGCCGCCGAAGGCATCCTGCAACGGAACGAACGCGCGGCGCCCGCGGTGTACGCCTTGGCGAAAGATGCCGCGATCCGCGCGCTGGTCCAAAAATTTTTGCGCGCTTGCAATGATCGTGATTTCCGCGTCAAGGCGGTCTACCACGTGATGCGAGGCGCGCCGCAACATTGAATGGGGGACGAAAAAATATGGACCGTGTAAAAACCGGCGTACGCGGTCTCGATGAGATGCTGAACGGCGGATTTTTGCCGCAAACAGTCAATCTCTTTGAAGGCGCGCCCGGCACCGGCAAGACGACGTTGGGGATGCAATTCATTTACAACGGTGCAGTGCAGTACGCTGAGCCCGGGCTGATCATGACCTTTGAAGAATTTCCCCAACAATACTATCGCGACGCGGAATCCTTCGGCTGGGATTTCCACGCGCTGGAACGCGCCGGCAAGTTGCGCGTCCTCATGACCAGCCCGCAAGTTTCGCAGCGCGATCTGGAAACCGTCGGCGGCAATATCGAAACCATCGTGCGCGAAATGGGCGCGCGCCGCATCCTCATCGACAGTCTCTCGCATCTCTCGCGGCTGGCGAAAGATCCAGTCGAACGCCGCTCACTCGAATTCGCGTTTATGAACGCGCTCAAACGCGAAGGATTGACCGCTTTCCTCACGCGCGAAAGTCTCGCCTTCCCCAGCCCACAGTTCGACCCGGAACCGGGCATTGCGTTTCTGGTGGATTCTTATAGTTTGCTCCGCTATGTGGAGATTGAGAGCGAAATGCGGCGCGCGCTTTTGGTCTTGAAAATGCGCGGCAGTGATCACGCGCGCGACATTCGCGAATTTCGGGTCACCGCGCAAGGCGTTGAGGTGCAGAGCAAGTTTGCCGGGCGCGAAGGGATCATGAGCGGCAGCCCGCGGCAAATGGCGGACTCGTTCGTCGAAGCGTTTATTAAGCGCTAGCAAATGGTCGGCGCGAGGAGATTCTTTGACAATCTGGAGGGAGCGAGGGGCATAGCGTGATCCTCGAACGCGTTCTAATTCTAATCGCTTTTGGCGCGCTCGCCGTCGCCCTGGCTTTTCTTTTTCTGATTGCGCGCTTTTATGAAATCAAAGCGCGCGAGCCGGTTCGTGCCCGCCTTTTTTTGGGGCTGGCGGCTCTGCTCTTCGCCGCGGGCGTTGCCCTCGCCTTCGATAGTGACGGAACGCAAGGTAACGTAATCAGCGATACGCTGATGTTCTTGGGCGGGAGCGGAACGATCGCGCTGGAATACTTTCTGCTGACTGTGTTAACGCGGAGAAAGACTTGACGCGATTACTGCTCGCCATGCTTTCCCTGTTGGGGGTTGGGGCATTCTTGTCGACGTATTTCGTGCTGGCGCGCTTGAGCCGCCGGTTGGGGGATGTGCTCAAAATGAAGCCCTACTATCGCGGTTACTATCTCAGCGCCGCACTTGCCGCGTTGGCGCTGACGTCCGATTTCATCAGTCTGCGCGTACACGTGCCGGTCGGCACCGAATATTTGTTTCCAACCGATGCGCAATTTCTTCTGTGGACGTTTTACCTGCCGCTGGCGCTTTCCGCCATCGTTGCCTTGATCGTCACCTGGCGTTATTGGGGCTGGCTGCTACGCCGCCCCTAAGTTTCTCTGCCTCTATAAACTCTCGGCGGCGTTCCCGCGAGGCGAGACCAAAAACTCTTTATGTTGCAAAAAAATCTGCAAACCTCCCATCACAAATGGTGGCATCGGCTCGCCCGCCGTCGCCGTGGCGTGGCGATTGCCGCGTGGTTTTTTTTCGAGACCATTGCGCTGATCGATCTGGCGCATAATGTCGATTTGTACGGGGCGGGGTTTTTGCGCGATGGGATTGAAATCTCGGGTTATGTCACCGACCCACTCCTGATTGCGCTCTTGGTCTACATCGCGCTGCGCGCGGTTTCGCGCCAAGCGCGCGCGCTCGATGTTGCGGAGGCGATCGTTTCGAACGCGCCGATTGGAATTCTGACGACGGACGCGCGCGGGCGCATTACGTTTGTGAACGAAACCGGTCTCCAATTGATGAACGAAGCAAATCTCAAGGCAGTCCCCGGCGCGCGGGTGCAAGAACTGCCGCCGCTGCGCGGCACTTTGCTCGAAAAAAATTTTGCGGACGCGTTGCGCGGCGACGCGTTTCTATCGAACGATGTCGAGTACACCATGACGCCGGGCAAATCGAGTTACCTGACGATGCGGGGCGTGCCTCTCCGCGACACCGCCGGTCAGGTCGATGGCATCCTGGTGCTGATGGAAGACACGACGGAGCGCCGGCAATGGCAACGTGAAATCCAAACGCGCAGCGATCAAACCCAACGCCACGTACGCGAACTGGAAATTCTGCGCGAGGTCAGCGTCGCGGCAACGTCAACACTCGAACTCGATGAAGTGTTGCGGCTGGTATACGAGCGCGTGCGCACGATGATGCACACCAACACGTTCTTTATCGCGCTGTATGATGATCAGACGCAAGACCTGCATTTTGAATTCCTCATGGACAACGGCGTGGCGATGCCCAAGTATGTTCAACGCTTGACGTCCTTTGGGGGATTGAGCGGTTGGATTATTCAACACAGAGAGCCCCTGTTGACCGCGGATTTGGCGGAGGCAACAAATTTACCAACGCAACCGGGCACGTTCGGAACGATGTCGCGCGCGTTCTTGGGCGTGCCGCTCGTCGTGCAGGATCGCGTCATTGGCGTGATGTCGGTTCAAAGCTATCAACCGAATCAGTTCGATCAAGATCATCTGCGCCTGATGGTTGCGATTGCCAATCAAATCAGCATTATTATCGAAAACGCGCGGCTTTTTTCCGAAATGCGCGTGACCGCGGAAGAGTTTCGCGTCGCGCATGACATTGCGCGGGCAATCAATTCCACGCTCAATCTCACGGAGGTGCTGAATCTCTTTTTCGAACGCGTCAATGCGTTGTTCAACGTCGAAGCCGGTTCGCTGCTACTGCTCGATCCGCAGACCAACGAATTAGTTTTCGAGGTGGTGCATGGGGGCGCGGGCGAATCGCTCTTGCACAAGCGGATGCGGAGTGACAAAGGCATCGTCGGTTGGGTGACGATGCACGGGGAATCGGTGCTGGTGCCTGACGTGCGGCAGGATGCGCGTTGGTTCAGCGAGGTCGATTCCGCGACGCGCTACGTCACACGCTCGATTCTCTCCGCGCCGATTCGCGTCCAAGCGCGCACCATCGGCGCGATTGAACTGATCAACCGGCGGAACGGCAATCCCTTCAACGAAACCGATCAGAAACTGCTCGAAATGTTCGCCGTCTCTGCCGGCATCGCCATTGAAAACGCGCGGCTCCATCGGCAGACCGAACAACGGCTCGCCGAAGTTTCGATGCTGAACACGATCGCGAATCAACTCGCGTCTTCGCTGGAACTGGACGAGATTCTCAATTCGGTGGCGACGCGGCTGCGGTCGTTGTTTAATTGCCGCGCGGTTTCGATTCATTTACTGAATGCGGAAAAAAAATTCCTGAATTTGCAAGCGTCGAGCGGCTTGGCGCCCGAACGACCCTTTCAAGGAATCACCATGGGCACGGGCGTCGCCGGTCGGGTCGCGCGGGACGGGACGTTTATGCATATCCGGCGCGCGCAAGAGGCGCCGGCAGACGCGCGGATCTGCGCGGAAACCCAATCGTTGCTCAGCGTTCCGCTCGCGAGTCGCGAACGCATTCTAGGCACGCTCAGTCTCGATAGTTCCCAGTCGAACGCCTTCAGCGAAGACGATCAACGCTTGCTTACGATCGTCGCGTCGCAAATTGCCACCGCGATTGAAAACGCGCAATTGTATCGCGATCTCAAAGAGCGCGCCGCGCATTTGCGCCGCGCATTTGATGAGTTGAAAGAATTGGATCGTCTCAAGACCGAGTTCACCCAGAACGTCTCGCACGAGTTGCGCACCCCGCTGACATTTATCAAGGGCTATGTGGAACTCTTGCGCGAAGAAAATCTGGGCGAATTCTCACCCAAGGCGCGCGAAGCGCTGGACATCGTGGCGAACAAGACGGACGCGCTCATTCATTTGGTCAATAGCATTCTGACGTTTCAACAGGTTGAGTCCGGCAAATTGCGCGTCGAGACACTGGAAATTCAACAGCTCGTTCATCAAGCCGTGCTCGGCGCAAGCGCGTCGGCGGGACACGCGCGCGTGGAATTGATCGAAGCAATCGCGCCGAATTTGCCGCCGCTCGTCGGCGATGCCGAACGCCTGACGCAAGTGCTCGATAATCTACTTGCCAACGCGATTAAATTTAGTCCCGACGGCGGTACGGTGCGCGTGCGCGTAGGCGAGAGCGACGGATTTATTCAAGTGGACGTGCAAGATAGCGGAGTCGGCATCCCGCCAGAAAAATTGAGCCACGTGTTCGACCGCTTTTATCAAGTGGACGGTTCCGCGACGCGGCGCTTTGGCGGCACCGGGCTAGGGCTGGCGATCGTCAAGCGGATTGTGGAATCGCATCGCGGGCGGGTGTGGGCAGAGAGCGTCGAAGGCAAGGGGAGCACGTTTAGTTTTACTTTGCCAAAAAATCCTTAGCGCGCCTCAGTCCATCACAGATTTGAAGGGGCAGGCGTTCTCTAACGCCGCTTTTCAGGCAAAAACGCGCTAGAGAGCGCTTCCCCCTTTATGAACTTGTGATGGACTCTGCGCCTAACAAAATGAATCCAGCCGAGAATGTTATTCCGAGAATATCACGCCGCGCGTGGCGTGTGTCCGGACAGAAACGCGGAAAGGGCAGCAGCCCAGCCGCGCTGGGCGGGACAGAAACGCGGAAAGGGTAGCAGCCCAGCCGCGCTGGGTGGGACCGCGGGCATCCTGCGGCGGGGTTTACGCGGAGCGTGACGAAGGAAGGGCTCAGGACGGCTGCCCTTCCACCCAACGGTAAGTTTCTGAGTGGAGCATTATGCACTTGGGCAACGTTGAATTTTTTGTCGTGAGCGATGGCGCGGCGTTGAGCGATGGCGGCGGCATGTATGGATTGGTGCCGCGCGTGCTGTGGGAAAAAGTGACGCCGCCGGACGAATTGAATCGCGTGCCGACGCATCTGAATTGCCTGCTGATCAAATCGGCGGGCAAAATTATTTTGGTGGACACCGGCTTGGGCGATAAACTCGACGCGCGCGGCGAAGCGAATTTTGGACGCACGGGCGGATCGAAATTGCTGGACGAGTTGGCGCGCGCTGGCGTGGCGCCGTGTGAGGTGGACATCGTCATCAACACGCATCTCCATCTCGATCATTGCGGCGGCAACACGCGGCGCGAGAACGGCACGATCGTCGCGACCTTTCCGCGCGCGGAATATTGGATTCAACGTTTGGAATGGGCCGACGCGGCATTTCCCAACGAGCGAACGCGCGGCACGTACTTGCCGGAAAATTTCGCGCCGCTCGGCGAGCAAGCGCGGCTGATAGACGGCGATACGCGCGTGACCAACGAGGTGCGTTGCCTCATTACACGGGGGCACACCCGCGCGCATCAGAGCGTGCTGATTGAATCGGACGGCAAGCAAGCATTATTCCTCGGCGATATTGCCGGGCGCGCGGTTTTTTTGGAACGACTCGCCTGGATTCCGGCGTACGATGTCGAGCCGCTCGAAACGTTGGAAACGAAACGCCGCTTGCGCGAGTGGGCAATCGCAGAAAATATTTTGTTGATTTTTCAGCACGAATTTTTGCTGACGATGGGGTATATGCGTCGCGCGGGAGAGAAATGGTGGGTGGAGAAGGTGGAGTAAGAGAGTGTGTGAGTATGTGAGTGAAAATGAAACACTCCGACGCGAGGTCGGAGTGTTTTTTTTGTTTACGAGGAGCAGCAGAAATCGTGATGCAATGTGGCTAACTGACGGCACGCGGTTCAGCCGCCGACTTTGACAAGCCGTGCCGCGCGTACCCGCGCCGAAGGCGATCGGCTGTAAGCGCTTGGTGAGCGCAATGGGCGTGACAGAAAGCCACTCAAGACACTGCTGGCTTTTGAGCGGTTTCCTTAACTGCTACGCTCCATTGCGTTTCTAACCCCCATCTCTGAATAACGTCATGGAATCTCTGTTTCAACTCCGGCAGACCACTCATGCTAAGAACATATTCGTCTGCTAACATGACTAACACCATCGCAAGCAGCATATCACGGATGTGTGCCCGTGTTAGGAGTACTACGGTCGGGGATGTCTGTGACTTCTTGATGATCAAGTCCCGCTCGAAGTACTTGAGCGCTACTTGTTCGTTGCTGAAGTCTAGGCAAATAACAAAATCAGATAACATCGGCAACTCGGGGTCAAAATCCCAAGTGCTCATGTCTAGGATTTTCTTCGTGAGCAAAGTGTAACTCTGAGGCTTGTTGAGGAACAGAGCAATCCCTCGTTGTCTAACATTCAGCGGCATCAAGTATTCCAAGTCAAGGGCTTTAGTCTCAGTCCAAGGGATTTCGCCTAGTATTCTGTATCCGAACAGTCGCAGGTGGTCTATGAACAGCGCTGCAATCTTGCTATCTGGCAAGTGGAACACCGCTCGGTCAATCTCAGCCTTGACTTGGTTGAAGTCTTGCTCTGTGAGCAATGGACTCAAAACCCAATCTGACACCAAACCCCTCGCGAAGTCTGCGAAGGTCAGCTCGGGCGTGCCATTGACAGATATTACTCGCAACGGTGACTCGAAGCCCAAATCCATCGGCAAAAGGAGTTGTGTTCTTAACCGCTTTGTCACATATTGGTAGGTGAGAATTGTCACCTATTGATTGTGGAAATCGTCGAGCCAAGCCAATTGCACAAAGCGATTCTTGCCTCGATTCCGTTGCCA
>JACQGS010000299.1 GCA_016199405.1 Chloroflexota bacterium
AACGTGAAAGCGAATACATTCTGGTCACGATGATCAAGCACTATTCGACCTACGCGTTTTACTTTTACGGCTATTTTTACGCCGCCGAGCGAACGCGGGGTCGAATCGTCACGCCATAGTTTTTTCCGAGAGTTTGACAAAAGCGTGGGATTTAGCCCCCACGCTTTTTTTATTTCATTGGACGCTGATTAACACAGATAAACACAGATCAATAAAAATTTTTATCAGTGTCTATCGGTGTCCTATATGAGGTTGTCCATGTCTGTTCGCGGACTGCGCGGCGCAACAACGGCTCACGCCAATACAACCGATGCGATCCTCGACGCGACGCGCGAATTGCTCGCGGCGCTGGTCGCGGCGAACGATTTGGACGCGGCGGATCTGGCAAGTGTCATCTTCACCGTGACGCCCGATCTCGATGCGGCGTTTCCGGCGCGCGCCGCGCGCGAATTGGGCTGGACGCACGTCGCCTTGCTGGATGCCCTCGCGCCGCGCGTCGCCGGCGATCTGCCGCGCTGCATTCGCGTGTTGATGTATTGGAATACCGAACGCGTGCAAAGTGAAATCGCGCCTGTGTATTTGCGCGAGGCACGGCGCTTGAGACCCGATTTGGTGAATGACAAATGACAACCATCGCATTTCAAGGCGAAATGGGCGCATACTCCCAAGAAGCCATTTTCGAAACGTTTGGCAAAGAAACCGAAACGCTGCCTTGCCCAAACTTTGTGGAAATTTTCCGCGCGGTGACAGCGGGACGCGCGAATCTGGGAATGCTGCCGATTGAAAACTCAACCGCCGGCGCGATCAATCAGTCGTACGATTTGTTACTCGATTACGATTTGAAAATCACGCGCGAGGTAATCTTTCGCGTGCGGCATGCGTTGATGACCGCGCCGGGCGTTGCGCTGCCGGACATTCGCCGCGTTTACTCGCATACTGCCGCGCTCGATCAATGCGCGCGCTATATCGCCGAGCACGGCTGGACGCCGACGGTGGCGTACGATACGGCGGGCGCGGCGAAAATGATCGCGCAATCCGGCGAGCCAGATGCAGCGGCGATCGCGTCCGAAATCGCCGCGCAATTGTACGGGTTGCAAATCCTCGCGCGGGGCGTGGAAGACATCGCGAATAATTTTACGCGCTTTTTTGTGATCGGCGAGAACGAGCCGCCGCGCGCGGAGAAATCGAAAACCTCCATCGTCTTTGCGACGCGGCACATTCCCGGCGCGCTCGTCGCGTGCCTCGGCGAGTTCGCCACGCGCGGGATCAATCTCACCAAACTCGAATCGCGCCCCGACCGCCGCCGCCCCTGGCATTATGTGTTCTATCTCGATTTTGATGGATATTGGAACGACGCGCCATGCCGCGACGCGCTCGTAGATTTGCTGAGCAAGACATCCTTCTTAAAAGTTCTGGGTTCGTATCCGGCTGCAACGGGAGGAAACGATGCAGATTGATTGGCGTTTGCCGCACGTCTACACTACCGCGCGCGAGGAAAAGACGCGCCCACACTTTGAATGAGGAGAGCAACGCGATGGTTATTGTGATGAAGCTAAACGCGACGAGTGAAGAAATTGCGAGTGTGGTTGAGAATATCGAATCGCTCGGATTCAAGGCGCATCTCTCGCGCGGCGAAGAGCGGACGGTGATTGGCGTCATCGGCGACGAGAGGCCCGTCGAGCCGGAACATTTCGAAGCGTTCGCCGGGGTCGAGCGCGCGGTGCGGATTCTGCATCCGTTCAAACTAACGTCGCGCGATTTTCATCCCGAGGATTCGGTGGTCAAGATCAACGGCGTTTCGATTGGCGCGCAGTCCGTGATCGTGATGGCGGGTCCGTGCTCGGTGGAAACGCGCGAGCAATTGATGATGACGGCAGCGGCGGTGAAAGACGCGGGCGCGCATATTTTGCGCGGCGGCGCATTCAAGCCGCGCACCTCGCCGTATTCTTTTCAAGGGCTGGGACTGAAAGGGCTGGAACTTTTGCGCGAGGCGCGCGAGCAATTGAAAATGCCGGTCATCACCGAAGTGATGTCGTCGCAGGACGTTACGCTCGTCGCGCAGTACGCCGACATTTTGCAGATTGGCGCGCGCAATATGCAGAATTTTGCGCTCTTGCACGCGGTCGGCGAAATTCAAAAGCCGGTGATGCTGAAACGCGGGATGATGTCCACGATTGAAGAACTCTTGATGGCGGCGGAATATATCTTGTCGCACGGCAACGCGCGCGTGATGCTGTGCGAGCGCGGCATTCGCACGTTTGAGACCGCGACGCGCAACACGTTCGACATCAACGCAATCCCCGTGCTAAAAACGCTGACGCATTTGCCGGTGATCGCCGATCCTTCGCACGGCACCGGCAAATGGGAACTCGTCGCGCCGATTGCGCGCGCGGCAGTTGCCGCCGGCGCGGACGGGCTGATCGTCGAAGTGCATTGCGATCCCGCGCACGCCTTGAGCGACGGGGCGCAATCACTCAAGCCAGAAAAATTCACACGAATGGTTGAGCAGGTTCGGAGAGTAGCGGAGGCTGTTGGTCGAACGATATAATCCACACTTGACACGAATAAACGAATGAAACCGTTTCACGATTCGGTTGTCGCCATCGTTGGCTTGGGCTTGATGGGCGGATCACTCGCGCTCGCGTTGCGCGCGACGAACGCCTGCCGCAAAATCATCGCGATCGATCGCGATGACGCCACGCTCGCGCGCGCCCACGCGCGCAACGCGGCGGACGAAACGAGCGCGCAACTCGAATTGATTGGCAATGCCGACTTGATCGTGTTGGCGACGCCGGTGCGCGCGATTCTCGCGCTCTTGCCGCGCATCGGCGACCTTGCGCGCGACGGCGCGGTCGTGATGGATTTGGGCTCGACGAAAGGAAAAATTGTTCACGCGATGGAATTCTTGCCGGCGACGCTGCAGCCCATCGGCGCGCATCCGATGTGCGGTAAAGAGCGCGCGGGTTTTGACGCGGCGGACGCGGAATTATTTCGCGGGGCGACGTTTGTGCTAACGCCGCCCGCGCGCACCTCGCCCGAAACTCTCGCATTGGCGCAATCGCTCGCACAAACGATCGGCGCGTTGCCGCGCGTCCTCGACGCGGCGCGGCACGACAAAATTGTCGCGGCAGTGAGCCATTTGCCGTACGCGCTCGCC
>JACQGS010000026.1 GCA_016199405.1 Chloroflexota bacterium
AAAACGGAATACGCATTACGCATCACGGCATTATTCTGCGCGTCCATTCCAACGGATCGACGTACTCGCCGTTCACCCACATACTCCAATGCAAATGCGGACCGGTCGAAAGTCCGGTGCTGCCCACTTTGCCGATCAATTCTCCCGGCTCGACCATCTTGCCGACTTGCGTATCGATTTCCGAGAGATGATAAAAGCCGGAAAAAACACCTAGCCCGTGGTCGATCAGGACCAAGTTTCCGCGCACCTGCGTTTTTTGCGCCAAGACCACGCGCCCGCGCGCGTCGGCGTACGCCGGCGCGCCCAGCTTCGCGCCGAAATCCATGCCTTCGTGCCCGCATGCGCCGACGGCGCCGCCGTTGTACGATCGCCGCGTGCCGAAAAGTTCGGTAACCGTGCCAGTCAGCGGCTGACGAAACGCGCCGCTCCATAATCGCGCCGGCGAAAACTTGCCGACGATTGCCGCGACCTGATCGCTTTCGCGTTTGATGAGCGCGCTGTCATTCAAGATCGCGCTCGCGGCGGGAGGCAGCGTGAGATAATCGACCGGAAACGCGGTCACAGCAACCGCCAATGAAATTTTTTCGCTCGCGTCTTGTCCATCGGCATCCGTCGTTGAAATCGCCAGCGCCGCGTTGCCGATTTTCGCGCAGCGCGAGATGCCGGCGAGCGCGTAGAAAAAGCCAGCCGCGCGCGTGAGCGGAATCGTTTGTGCATTGATATTGAGCGACGCGGACGCGAGGTTCGCGCGCGCGAGTTGAATCAGAATCGTGCCGCCTTGCCGCGCCGCGGGCGGGTCAATGATAAAGTCCGGTTTCGCGACCGCCGCGTTGATTGGCACCGCAAGCGGCTCCCCTTCCGAAATCAAATTCGCGTTCGCGAGTCCGTTGAGATCGGCGAGCGCGCGCAGCGTGGTGCCGTGGCGCAGCGCAATCGCGTACAGCGTATCGCCGGGTTGGACGATGTACGCCGACGCCGGGATCGGCGCGTTGCCGGACGGGACGAGAAGTTTTTGTCCGACGAGAATCGTGTCGCTCGTGAGGTTGTTGAGTTTCTTGAGCGCGGCAACCGTCGTTTGATAACGCGATGCGATTCCAAAAAGCGTGTCGCCGGCTTGGACGATATACGTGGTGGGGTTGTCTTGCGGCGGCGCGGCAGACGCGCGCGTCGGCGCGAGCAGAATCGCGCCGAGAAGGATCGTACTGAGAATTGCCGCGCGGGTGAAGAAACGGGGGTTCATTGTCGGTGATTATAGCATTTCTTTTTTTGCGGAACAATTGTTGCGCGGGCGGCTCGCCCGCCTGCCTATTGCCAAACTGATTCGCTTGGCATAGAATGACAGCCATCATCTCATTCGAGTGACAGACATGAAAATTCGCGACGTGCTCAAACTAATCCAACACGATGGCTGGTATCTGATCGCCACTGAAGGAAGTCACCGGCAATTCAAACATCCAAGCAAATTGGGGCGCGTGACGATTGCGGGTCATCCAAACGATGATCTCGCGCCCGGCACACTGAACAGCATTTTCAAGCAAGCCCAGATTCCCAAGCCATCCAAAAGAAAGGGGAAATAAAATGGATCGCTTTCTTATCGTGATCGAAAAAGCCCGGAACAATTTCTCGGCTTATTCGCCGGATTTGCCGGGTTGTATCGCCACCGGCAAAACACTCGCGCAAGTCCGGCTGAATATGCACACGGCGATGGAAATGCATTTGCAGGGTTTGCGCGCGGACAAAATGCGAGTTCCAAAATCGCGTACGCTCGCGGAATATGTCGCCGTGAAAAGGCAGCCACTTGGACTAAAACAAGCCGCGTGACGCACGGAATATGGACATTCAATTTCTCGTCAAGCAAGCGCAAGCGTACAATCCCAAACTTGATGCCGCGCGCCTCACGCGCGCGTACGAGACCGCGCGCGCCGCGCACGCCGGGCAGACGCGCGCAACCGGCGAGGCGTATGTGCTGCATTCGCTCGAGGTCGCGCGCATTCTTGCCGATCTGCATTTCGACGAAGACACCTTGATCGCCGCGCTCTTGCACGACGTGCCGGAAGATACAACGACGACGCTCGAAACGCTGCGCGAACAATTCGGCGATCACGTCGCGAAAATGGTGGACGGCGTGACGAAATTATCGCAATTGCGCTTGGGGCTGGAGCAGACTAAAGCCGAATCCTTGCGCAAAATGTTTTTCGCGATGGCGGAAGAGATTCGCGTCGTCATCATCAAACTCGCGGATCGCTTGCACAATATGCGGACGCTGCACGGCGTCAAGCCCGAAAAGCAAAAACGGATCGCGCGCGAGACGTTAGAGATTTTCGCGCCGCTCGCCAATCGGCTGGGCATTTACACGATCCGCCGCGAGCTCGAAGACCTCGCGCTGTTCTATCTGGAGCCGGAGAAATACAAAGAGATTGAGGCGTTGCTTGCCGAGGATAAGGACGATCAGCAATCCTACATTCGCCAAGCCATCACAATCCTGCGCGAAAAATTGGCGCACGAAAATCTCCGGGTCTTGGAAGTTACGGGCAGACCCAAGCACATTTACAGCATCTATAATAAGATGGAACGCAAAGGGCGCGACCTCTCCCAAATTTACGATCTGCGCGCGGTGCGCGTCATCGTCGAAAGCGCGCGCGATTGTTACGTGGTGCTCGGCGTGGTGCACAATATTTGGACGCCGATCCCGGCGGAGTTCGACGATTTCATCGCGCGCCCCAAGGACAATTTGTACCAGTCTTTGCACACCGCGGTGATCGGACCGGATGGTAAAGCGCTCGAAGTGCAAATCCGCACTGCCGAAATGCACCGCATCGCGGAGTTTGGCATTGCCGCACATTGGAAATACAAAGAAGCCGGTACGGTGCTCGACCCGAATCTAGAAAACAAAATCAACTGGGTGCGGCAGTTGATGGACTGGCAAAAAGACATCGCGGACGCGGATGTGTTTGTGGATTCGCTCAGGACCGATGTCTTTCAAGATCAGGTGTACGTCTTTTCGCCCAAGGGCGATATTTATGAAATGGCGAATGGCGCGACGCCGATCGATTTTGCGTATCACGTTCACACCGAAATCGGCAATCGCTGTCGCGGCGCGAAAGTGAACGGGCGCATCGCTCCGTTGGATCAGCGGCTCAAGACCGGCGACCGCGTGGAAATTCTCACCGCAAAGAAAGGCGGACCGAGCCGCGATTGGCTGAATCCGGGGCTGGGGCTGGTGCTCACGACGCGCGCGCGCGAAAAGATTCGGCATTACTTCAAGCATCAAGCGCGCGCGGAAGCGATCGCGCAAGGCCGCACGTTGTTGGAAAAAGAATTTCATCGGCTGGGCATCGTGGAATGGAGTTTTGAAAATATCGCCGCGATGTTCAGTTACAAAGACGTGGACGATTTTCTCGAGGCGCTGGGGCACGAGGACGTTAGCATTTCGGCGGTCAGCGTCAAACTGCTCGATGCCGAGCGCACCGTCTCGCCGCCGGAAACACTGATTCCCGCGCCGGTGTTGCGCAAATTCGAACCGACGCTCAAAGTGGAAGGCATCACGGGCTTGTTGCAGCGGCTCGGGCGTTGCTGCAATCCGTTGCCGGGGGATGAGGTGATCGGTTTCATCACGCGCGGGCGCGGCATCACGATTCATCGCCGCGATTGCCGCAACGTCTTGAATATGGACACCGAGCGCGATCGCTTGCTCAAAATTGATTGGAAGCAAAGCGAGGCGGCGCAATATCCGGTGTTGATCGAAGTCGCGGCGTTTGATCGCGGGGGCTTGCTCGCGGATATTTCGAACATCGTCGCGGCGGAGGGGATCAGCATGAGTTCCGCGAGCGCGACGGTGAATCGCACGGATCGGATGGCAAAAATTTCGGCGACGCTAGAAATTTCGAGCGCGGATCAGTTGACGCGCGTGCTGAAAAAAATTGACCGCTTGCAAAATGTTTTGGAGGCGCGGCGGGTTACTAATTCGTAATTCGTAACTATTTTTCGCGCGACAGCCACTCCAACGCTTTCAAAAAGAGCCAGATCAGCGCGATCAGCCCCGCCGCGAGCACGAAACAACCCAATGCCGCGATCAGCGCCCCGCTGCCCCAAATCAACCCGATCAATCCGCCGCCGATCACTAGTGTAATCAGAATTCCGCCGCCGATCAGTTCGCGTTCGAGTTGCGTTTGATATTTGCGCGAGTTGAATTTACTCATGGCGAGTTGGAGTATACCAGAGTTTGGAGGTTGGAGGTTAGAAGTTGGAAGTTGGAGGTTGGATCGCGTGTGTCTAACGTCCAACTTCCAATATCTAACTTCCATCTCTCCACTTCCGTTTGCGCAAAAAAAGCATTTGGCATATAATAGCGCCCAGTTGGACATCGTTCACCGCAATTTGTGGCGGCGATTGTCCGACTGATTTTTTATCTGAAGGATAGGTGATCGCGATGGACAAGCCGATTTTTCTAACCCCGGAAGGGCGCGCCAAACTCGAAGCTGAACTCGATCATTTGCGCACGACGCGCCGCGCGCAAATCGCAGAGGCAATTCATTCGGCGAAAGAAGAAGGCGACATTTCAGAAAATTCCGCCTACGACGAAGCCAAGAATGAGCAGGCGTTTGTCGAAGGGCGGATCATGACGATCGAGCAAATGCTCAAGAACGCGGTGATGATTGACCGCGTGCGCGCTTCCGATATCGTGGATTTGGGATCGGTGGTGACAGTCGTCGAACGCGGCACGAGTGACGACGAGGCATTTCAAATCGTCGGGTCCGCCGAAGCGGATCCGGCGCGCGGCAAAATTTCAAACGAGTCGCCGGTTGGACGCGCGTTATTGGGCAAGCGGGTCGGCGACGAGGTGCAGGTCAGAATTCCGGACGGCGTCCGCGTGCTCAAAGTTCAAGACATTCGCTAATTTTTTCCAGATCGAATAACCGAAGGACGCCGCCGTCCTTCGGTTTTGTTTTTTCAAATGCGGGTAGCGGGCAGCCGTGCTGCCCGGCGTGAACCGCCCAGCGCGGCTGGGCGACTACCCGCAACATTGAGGAGCCACCGATGACCAAAGAATTTACCGCGCGACTCAACGAACAAGAACAGCAACGCTACGAAAAATTAGCGCGCTTGCGCGCGCGCGGCATCGAGCCATACCCGCTGCGCACCACGCGCACGCACACCGCGCGCGAAGCGATCGACGCGTTCACGCGCGATGAAAAACTCGACGGCGCGATCCTCGCGGGCCGCCTCGTCGCGTTCCGCGATATGGGCAAGCTGACCTTCGCGCACTTGCAAGACGGCAGCGGCAAAATTCAATTGATGTTTCGCAAAGATCAGGTCGGCGAAGACAATTATGCGGTGTTGCTCAAAGAGTACGATCTCGGCGATTACATTGGCGCGGAGGGCAATTTATTTCGCACGAAAACCGGCGAGATCACACTGCAAGTGGCGCGCTTTCAACTCCTCGCAAAAACGCT
>JACQGS010000304.1 GCA_016199405.1 Chloroflexota bacterium
GGCCGCGCCACTTCCAAGACTTCTAACTTTATTTTCTTTTGCGTCAGCGTTTCCAAATCTTTGCGCAATTGATTCACGCTCGCGCCTTTGCGCCCAATAATAATGCCGGGCTTGGCTGTGTTCACATAGATCGTGACTTGTTTGGGAAATCGCTCGATGCGCACATCGGAAATGCCGGCGTGTCCCACTTGCTTGTCCACGAGTCTACGGATCAAGCGGTCTTCGGCGAGTTGATCGGTATAAGTCTTTTTGTCCGCCGTATACCATTTCGATTGCCAATCTTTAATATAGCCCAACCGAAAAACGAAAGGATGAACTTTGCGTCCCATAATCGCTCCTATACCTTCGCCGCGCGTTCCGCGACGCCAATCGTGATATGCGCGGATCGTTTGAGAATCGGTTTGTAGCGCCCGCGTGCGCCGGCTTTGACGCGTTTGAGCGTCGGTCCTTCATCGGCTTTGATCGTGCTGACGAACAGATCCGCGCGGGTCAAGCCAAAATTCTGCGTCGCGTTCGCGGCAGCCGAGTTCAAAGTTTTCTCAATCGCGCGCGCCGCTTGCTTGGGCGTGAACTCTAACAAAGCCATCGCCTCATCCACGCCCATGCCGCGCACCATATCCGCGACGAGCCGGACTTTGCGCGGGGACATACGAATATATTTTTCGACCGCCATCACTTCGACTAGTTCAGCCATTCCCAATTACTCCTAGCGCGACTAACTTTTCGCCGCCGGGGCTGCCGCGGTCGCGGGACCCGCCGCCGCCGCTGCAACTTCCGCTGCTTTTTCTCGCGTCGAGTGGCCGCGGAAATGGCGCGTGGCGGCAAATTCGCCCAGCCGGTGACCCACCATATTTTCCGTCACGTAAATCGGCACATGCCGCCGCCCATCGTGCACCGCGATCGTATGACCGACCATCTGCGGAAAAATGACCGATGCGCGCGACCAGGTTTTCAGCACGCGCTTTTCGCCGGTCTTGTTCATCTGCTCGACCCGTTTCAATAGCTTGGCTTGGACAAAAGGTCCCTTTTTGAGTGAACGCGACATCCTATGTCTCCTAGACGCTGGATCTTTGACGTTGGATGTTGGACGCCTCTTTCGCAATCCAACCTCTAACTTCTAATCTCCAACTTCCATCTTTTAATTGATCCTCTTGATAATAAACTTGTTGGTCAGCTTGCGTCGCCGCGTCTTTTTGCCGAGCGCGCGTTTGCCCCACGGCGTCTTGGGTCCCGAAAGACCAATTCCCACTTTGCCTTCACCGCCGCCGTGTGGATGATCGCGCGGGCTCATCACGGAACCGCGCACGGTCGGTCGCCAACCCATATGGCGTCGGCGGCCCGCCTTGCCCAGTTTGATCGTGTTCCATTCCGGATTTCCAACCTGCCCGATTGTCGCCATACATTCAACGTTGATGTAACGTGTTTCGCCGGAGGGCATGCGAATGTTCGCGTACTTGCCTTCCTTCGCCATCAACTGCGCGGCAGTGCCGGCAGAACGAACCAATTGCCCGCCCTTGCCTTTGTACATTTCGATATTATGAATCAACGTGCCAACCGGAATCGCCGAAATGGGCAATGTATTGCCGGGGCGCACTTCGGCATTTACGCCGGACGTCACCGTATCGCCCACAACGAGTCCCACCGGCGCAAGAATGTACCGCTTGGCGCCGTCCACGTAATTCAACAGCGCGATGCGCGCGGTGCGATTCGGATCGTACTCAATTGCCGCGACGCGCGCCGGCACCCCGATCTTATCGCGCCGAAAATCAATCAAGCGATATTTCGGACGATTGCCGCCACCGTGATGACGCACGGTAATGCTGCCCTGATTATTTCTGCCGGCATTGCGTTTGAGCGAAACCAACAGCGATTTTTCCGGCGTTTTTTTGGTCACCTCTTCAAAAGTCGAAGAGGTCATTCCGCGTCTGCCGGCAGAAGTGGGCTTGTAGATTTTAATCGGCATGTCTAAACACCCTCAAACAATTCAATGCGTTGATTCGGCGCAATCGTCACAATCGCTTTTTTCCAAATCGGCTTGTACGAAACCCGGCGTCCAAAATGCCGGCGTCGATGCGCGACCCGCATCACGTTCACATCGAGCACTTCTACTTTGAACGCCAGCTCGACGGCTTCTTTGACTTGAATCTTGTTTGCGCGCAAATCCACTTCAAATGCGTACTGGCGCAATTCATCTTTCATCTTGTTGCTTTTTTCGGTTGTGATCGGGCGCTTCAACACTTCATAAATGTGCATGGCGAAATCCTCTACTTAGTGCATCCACTCGAAAGTTCGGCAGTCGCTCCAGATTTCCAGCCCAATTTGAGTGTGAATCCCAGAGGGCTTGGTGTGCAGCTTTTTCAAGTGGCTGCACTATCCCAAATAGCTTTCGATAACTTGCACGGCATCGAGCGGCAAGATCACGTAGTCGTGGCGCAACAGATCGCGCACATTCAAGTAGCGCGCGTCCAAAGTTTTCACGTCCGCGATGTTATTCGCCGACTTTTGCATGACCGGATTCGCCGCGCCCACCAGAATCAACGCGGAGGAAGTGACCGCCATCGCGCTCAGCATTTCCTCGACTAGCTTTGTCTTGGGGACATCAAATTGGATTCCTTCCACGACGCGAATCTGATCTTCCGCCGCTTTCGCCGAGAGCGCCGAACGCAACGCCAGCCGGCGCATTTTCTTGGGCATATCTTGGTTATAGGATCGCGGCGTAGGACCGAACACGATACCGCCGTGCCGCCATTGCGGCGAGCGCGTGGAACCTTGACGCGCGCGACCGGTGCCTTTTTGCTTCCACGGTTTCGCGCCGCCGCCGGCAACTTCGGCGCGGGTCTTGGTATCCGCGTTGCCTTGCCGAGCATTCGCCAATTGGCGCACCATCGCTTGATGCATCACCGGCTGGTTCGGCTCGATTTTGAAAATCGCGTCGGGTAATTCGGTCGTCCCGATTTTTTCGCCGCTTTGATTATACAAAGGAACTTGCATGAGTCCTCACACCAATAAACGAAGAATGCGCGCGCCTAATCTTTGCGCGCTTTGCGCACAAAAACCAAACCGTTGTTCGCGCCCGGCACCGCGCCCTTGAGCGCGAGCAAATTTCGTTCCGCGTCCACGCGAATAACTTGAAGATTCAATACCGTTGAGCGGGTATTGCCCAATTGCCCCGCGCCGCGCATACCTTTGAGCACGCGGCCCGGCGTTGTCGTTGCGCCGCTGGCGCCCGGTCGGCGCATCCGGTCGGATTGTCCGTGAGTTTTCTTGCCGCCTTTGAAATGATAACGCTTGACGACGCCGGCGTGCCCTTTGCCTTTGGAAATCCCGGTCACATCCACAATATCGCCGGGGTTGAATAATCCGACCGTCAATTTCTGCCCGACCTGATATTGATCAACCGTCGTCGTGCGAACTTCAAGGAGGTTTTTCAGATTCGGCAAGTTTTTCAAATGCCCGCGTTCCGCTTTCGTCAGCCGCTTGGTTTCGGCAAAGCCCAACTGCAACGCGGTGTAACCATCTTTTTCGGCGGTCTTGATTTGCGCGACAAAGCAGGGACCGACCTCCAATACCGTCACGGGTAACGACTGTCCCTTTTCCGCAAACAGTTGCGTCATCCCAATTTTTTTGCCCAACAATCCTTCAGCCATAGTTAGTCCTATCGTCAAATAGTCTCGTAGTCACGTAGAATAGGATCGCCTGTTGTTTGACTATCAGACTATCCGACCACGCGACCATGCGACTAAAGTTTAATTTCGATATCTACACCCGCCGGCAAATTCAAGCGCATCAGGGTGTCAATCGTCTTCGAACTCGGTTCCAAAACGTCGATCAGGCGTTTGTGTGTACGAATTTCAAATTGCTCGCGCGAATCTTTGTCGATAAACGCCGCGCGTTGCACCGTAAATTTTTCGATGCGCGTGGGCAGTGGAATCGGTCCCACCACCGCCGCGCCGGTGCGCTCTGCCGTCTCGACGATTTGTTTCGCCGATTGGTCCAACACACGATGATCGTACGCCTTGAGCTGAATTCGAATTTTTTGTCTCGCCATATCAAGTCTCAGGTCTCAGGTTGCAGGTCTCAGGTTGCAGGTCCTCGGTCTCAGATTGCAGGTCACAAGTCTTGAAAATGCGACTTGTGACTTGCAGCTTGCGACTTGCAACTTGTGACTTGCAACTCGCGACTCACTAATCCAACACCTTGGTAATCACACCCGCGCCGACCGTGTGCCCACCCTCACGAATCGCAAACCGTTCGCCTTTATCCAATGCCACCGGCGTGATCAA
>JACQGS010000305.1 GCA_016199405.1 Chloroflexota bacterium
GTGAAATTCTTTTCAGCTGGTTTCCCATCCGGCATCGTGAAGGTGGTCGCCTTATTGTTGTTATCCAGCCACGCGATGCGCACGAAATAATCCTCGCAGGGTCCTACCCCCGTCCGCCAATCTGAAATCGTTTTGATGTCTTGGGTCCCGACGGGAATCATCGAGACTTGGGGTGCGGATTCACCGAAAGAATTCCGCAAGTTGCTGGCACGATAAATATAGGCGAGCCAGCGGTACGTCTGCGGATTGCCGGTGGTGTTGAGAAAAGTCGCATAAAAACCAACGGATTGATTGCGCGTCGGCTGAGGCGGCTCGGAACGGATTTCCGCGACGTACAAACCGGGCGCGAGCGACGGTGTCGGAGTTGCCAATGCACTGGCGAGCGCGGCAAGCAGGTTCTTGGTATCGGTATTGTTTGGATCAAGCGCCGCAGCTTTTTGCGCGGATAGTAATGCTTCGGTTGGGTTTCCCAGTTTGAGTTGGCATTGACCGAGAATCGTCATGGCGAGGTTCGCGCGTGGATTCAACTCAATGGTTCTTTGGAGTGGCGCGATCGCGTCGGCGCAACGGTCCGCCGCAACCAAGGTTTGCCCAAGTCCATAGAAAGCTTCCGGCGATTTGTCGTTTGCCTGCGTCGCTTTCGTATGACTATCGATCGCCTGATCGTACTGTTTCAGTTCGCGATAGATCTCTCCCACATACACAAATGCCGCCGCCGCCTGAGGATAAAGCGCAATGGTTTTCTGATAGGCTTCGATGGCTTTGGCGTTGTCTTTCGCGATCCGATAAATGGAGCCCAGGGTGAGGAAACGCGACGCGAGGTTCGGTTCTAGTTGCGCGGCTTTTTCCAATTCGGCAACTGCCGCCTGCGTTTGCTGTCTGGAATTGAAAACAAATGCGCGGACACGGTGCGCATCCGCGTTGTTCGGATCGAGTAGAATCGCCTTCTGCGCGGCGGCATCAGCATCCGAAAGTTTGTTGTTATCGATCAGCACTTCGGCGAGAACGGCATTCGCTTGCGCCGAGTCTGGGGCAAGCCGGACGGCATTTTGCGCCGCGGTCAGTGCCTTGTCAAAATTTCCATTCCAATCATACGCGCGGGAAAGCCACGTGGCGACCTCGGCATCGTTGGGGGCAAGCTGAGAACCGGCTTCCGCCTTGCTCAGGGCGAGCAGGAAATTATCGCGATTGAACTCCAAATATCCTTGATGGTCGAGTAGACGCGCCCAATGCCCGTATGCGAGTGCGTTGACCGGATCTAGCTTGAGCGCATTTTGGTAGGCAGTTGCGGCTCCTCCAAACTTGCTCTGGAATGTTAATTCGTCGCCCTGTTTGATATAGTCTGCCGCGCTGAGCGTTTTTGTTACCGTCGGAGTCGCGGCGAGCGTAGGCGTCACAGGACTCGTCGTTGTTGCTGCTGACGTGGCGGGAACTTGAGAGGTAAGAGTGGCTTGAGTGGCGATCACAACGACCACGGGAGTTGGAGGTCCGGCAAACGGGGTGCTGGTCGCCAGTCCGCTAACCTTTGTCCCACTCTGATTCAAGAAAATCAAAATTCCTGCAACCGCGATTAACAAGACGATTCCCACAATCGCAACAATGGCGAAAATGGGCATCTTATTACCACTACTTGCGGCTGTCATGGGTTGTGATGGAGGCGACATCTGACCAGTCTGCCCCGGTGGCTGTGCCTCGACCCAATTCTTGCCATCGTGCACGTACCATTTGCCGGTGTCCGCGCCGAGCATCCAATAACGCCCCTGCCCATCCTGGAACATCAGCTCTTTGAGCGCGGCTTCGAATTGCGACTGCGTAATCCGCCCCGCCGCGAGCTGACCCTTGAGGCGGAAATATTCTTCTTCGGCTTTGCGGAATTGATCTTGTGACATTTTGAGCCTCCAGCGAAAATAAATTTATCGTGCGCGAGTGATCGCGCGGTCGGATACCGGATTTGTCCGTGTAACCGGGTATCGGCGTGTCAGCGGCAACTCGCGACCAGCGAGCCATTTGATGCAGTCGAGATGGTCACGAGCCCGTCACCGCTATCCTCGGAGATTCTCCCGCCGCATCCGGCTTGGCTTGCCGCGGCTTGCTCAAATTGCTGCATCCGGATCGCAATATCTTTCAAACGGCGAATGACCTCGAGCAATTGCGGGCCGGTCAGTTGATCTGAATTCGCCAGTTGGTCGTTCAGCACTTTACGGGTAAGCTTGGCGTACTCGATCCACTCGGCGTCAGGAATGACCGTAACGCGATAACTCCCCACAGCCATTTCCGCGACGGAACTTTCGCCGGGCGACGGTGAGACGACCTCCGTCCCTGCACTGCCCGCTATTATTACGCGCACCGCAAACGATGTCCGATTCTGGACAATGAGGGATGGCGCACAGCCCGTCAACCCCAAAGCGCTGACAATCAACAACCCGAACAAAATGTTGCGATTCATATAGCCCCCATTTTATCCGCGACAGGCAGGCGTTCTCTAACGCCGCTTTTCAGGCGAAAACGCGCTAGCAGTTTGTCGGAGAGGTAGCTTAGCCCCTCGTGGGCGTCCTCAAAA
>JACQGS010000313.1 GCA_016199405.1 Chloroflexota bacterium
GGGAAATTGACCGATGTCTTGTACAACGCCTCGGTCTACAAGGATCTGCGGGGTAACGTGCTGGGCGTGTTCGCTGCCGCGCGCGACGTCACGGCACAGAAAAAGTCCGAGGCGGAGGTCGCGGAGCAGCGGACCAAGGAGCTGGAGAGGATCGCCGAGCTCGAACGATTCCAGAAGGTCATGGTCGGGCGTGAACTCAAGATGATCGATCTCAAGAAGGATATTGAGGAGTTAAAGAAGCTGGTCCCGCCCGGAAAGGTATCGCCGTGATCGTTGACGTCGTGACAGGCGCTGCACTCGACCAGGCGGCAGATCCCGGCAACTACGCGAGAGCCATCCTCAACATCCTGACGGACTTTGGCGAGGAGAAAACCCGGCTGGCTGATGTCCAGAGGGCGATGTTGAACATCCTCGAGGATTCGGACGCGGAGAAGCTCCGGCTCGAAGCCGTACAGAAGGCAGCCCTCAACATTCTGGCTGACTTCAATGACGAGAGAACCAAGCTCGCCGATGTGCAGAAGGCGGTCCTGAACATCTTGGAAGACTTTGCCGGCGAGAAGGCACGGCTGGAAGCGACGCAGAAGGCGGTCCTCAATATCCTTGAAGACTTTGACGCTGAGAAGACCAAGGTCGAACAGATTAACCGGGAGATGACCAGGGAGATTGGCGAGCGCAAGCGCGCGGAGGAGGCATTGCGCGAAGCAGACCAGCGTGCGATTCGGGACTATGAGCATTTGCTCGAACGGCTCAGCCAGTTGGCGCAAGTCGTCGGGACCGCCCGCGATCTAACTGCGGTCTATCGCAGTCTCCGCAGATTTGTAGAAGCATCGGTTCCCTGCAACGGTCTGTTTGTCTCGCTCTACGACCCGCAGCGTCAGCAACGCATCTGTGTCTACTCGGGTGGAAATGGCGAGGAGGACGACGTTGCGACGCTCCCACCCCTGCCAATGAACGACAGTCCGCAGAGCCGGGCGATTGCGACCGGGCAAGTAGTCGTGACGGACGATTTTCAGGCGGCGGTGGCTGGCAAGCCGGTGGTTACGCTTGGAACAGAGCAAGACCCGCGCCTCCCCCAGTCGTCCATTGCCGTGCCGTTGACTGTGTTGGGACGCGTGATCGGCGCATTTGAGGTTCAAAGCGTCGAACGCGCGGCGTTCAAGCCAGAGCATGTGACCGCGATGCGCATGGCGGCGAACCTCGCGGCGATTGCCACGGAGAATGTGCAGATGCTCGAACGCGAGCGTCAACTCCGGCTCGGCGCAGAGATGTCGGAGGAACGCTATCGCACCCTGGCGGAAGCCGCGCAAGACTCTATCTTCATCATCAACCGTGACAGGAATATCGAATACATGAATAGTTTTGGCGCCAGTCGGTTCGGCTTGCAACCCGAGGAGATCATCGGCAAACCATTGGCATCGCTGTTTCCACCTGAGATGCTGAAGACACGGCAGCAGGACCTGCAGACCGTGTTTGAGAGTTGCCAGCCGCTGTACATCGAGTATCAGAGATCATTCCCCGACGCTCGAGAAGTTTGGCTGAGTGTTCGCCTGGCGCCAATCGTGGACGCAACCGGAGCGGTGCGCGCTGTTCTGGGCATCTCGCGCGACATCACCGAAAGCAAACGCGCGGAAGAGGAGATTCGCCTCCGCGTCGAACAACTTGGAACATTATACGATGCCGGGCTAGCGCTCAACAGTGTGCTCGATCCGCACGTGCAGTTGGAGTTCTTGTTGAAGCTTGCTGCGCACGCGCTACGCGCCGAGCACGCCGAGTTCTTCCGCTACAACCCCGCGCGCAATGAAGTGCAGTTTGAGAGTAGCATCGGCTACGGCGCGGCGGAGGAAAAAGCGTTGCGTGAGATGAGTTTCCCGGTTGGCGATGAACACGGACTGGTGGGCTGGGTTGCCAAGAATCGCGTGCATCTCAACGTGCCCGATGTTTCTGCGGATCCCCGCTGGATTGCGATAGATCCCCAAATTCGCTCCGCGCTCTATGCCGTCGTCCAACACGAGAAAGAGCCGCGCGGCGTCCTCGGCGTGTTGAGCACGCGCGCGAATGCCTTCTCGCTGCACGACGAACGGCTGCTGGTGCTCTTTGGAAATCAGGTCGCGGTGGCGATGGAAAATGCGCGGCTGTTTGAGGAGGCACAGCGCCGCGCCGAACAACTGGTAGCCGTCAATACTCTCGGGCGCGCGCTTTCCGAAACGCTTGACCTGGATGAAATCTTCGAGCGCTTGTACCAATCCGTTCAGAGCCTGTTACCCGATTCCCAGACCGTGTTCGTCTCGTTGTTCGACCAGGAGCAGGCAGTGTTCCGCTGCGCCTTTGCCATGAGCGAGGGCGAGCGCATCAACGCTGCCGAACTGCCGCCCGCGCCACTAGAGCCGCCCGGCGTGGGCGCGCAGAGCGAGGCGGTTCACACCCGCCGGCCGTTCATCGTCAACGATCTGCAGGCTCGCCTCAAGCGCGTCCGCGTCAACGTGGATGTCGGCAACGGCTCCGGCAGACAAGCGCAGTCCGGGCTGTACGTGCCTATGCTGGCCAAAGAGCGGGTGATTGGTGTGGTGCAGACCCAGAGTCTGAAACTCGACCGTTACACGCCGGAACATGCCGAACTGTTGTCGCTGGTCGCCAACACGGCTGCCGTGGCTATTCAGAATGCGCGGCTGTTTGAAGAAGAACAAACGCGCCGCGCCGAACTCGGCGCGCTCTATGATCTCTCGCGCGTCCTGGCGGATGCCCCCTACGTTTTCGACATCATCCTTGATCTGGTCGCGCGTCGCGCGGTCGAAACCATCCACGTCACCTTTGCGCGCCTCGCGCTCATCGAAAACGGCGAGTGTGTTTTGCGCGCGGCGTATCCCGCGCGCGGACTGGAGCGCGATCTGGGCGTGGGGCGGCACGAGGCGATCCAACAGATGCCAGTCTGCTATCGCGCGTCACAGCAAAATGCGCCTGTTATCCTCCATCGCGACGATCCCGAACTCACCGACACAGAACGCGACGCGCTCTTTCTCGCCCCTTCGGCGGGCTCAGGGCAAGTTCTCGCGCAGTCGCTATGTCTCGTGCCCCTGCGCTCCGGCGACCGCGCGCTCGGGCTGTTGATGTTGGGCGAAGCGCGGCGCGAGGAACGTGAATCGTTCACGCCCGAAAAAATCAATCTGGCGCGCAGTATCGCCGATCAAGCCGCGTCCGCGCTCCATCGCGCGGAATTGTTCACGCAATTGGAGCACTCTTATTTGGAAACCGTCCTTGCGCTCGCAAACGCGGTGGACGCGAAAGATATGTACACCGCCGATCACGCCCAGCGGCTCGCCCAGATGGCGCTCGCGGTGGGGCGTGAGATAGACTTGACGCCGCGCGAGTTGGATGATTTGCGCTACGGCGCGATTCTGCACGACATTGGCAAGATCGGCGTGCCCGATTCGATTCTGAAAAAGCCGGCGAAACTGGACGCGGATGAATGGAAGATTATGCGTCAGCATCCGGAAATTGGCGCGCGCATCCTCGCACCCATTTCGCGTCTGGTGCAAGCCGCGCGCATCGTACGGCATCATCACGAACGCGTGGACGGCAAGGGTTATCCGGATGGCTTGTCCGGTGAAACTATTCCGCTCGGCGCGCGCATTCTCACCATCGTGGATTCGTACAGCGCGATTATGGACAAGCGCGTTTACAAAGAAGCGCGCTCGCAAGATGAAGCGCTCACGGAATTAAAAAAGCACGCGGGGACGCAGTTCGATCCGCACATCGTCGAAATATTTTTGCAATTGTTAGAGCGCGGGGTTGACATAACGGGGGGGGGGGGGGTGAAAGAGTATTCAGCCCTTTCAAGTTTTTAGAAAGTGGTTAGGTTGATGTAAACGTGCGACGCACTCTGCATCCCGCAAACTGCGCGGGACCTTTGGGGTGCGTCGCACGTTTACTGGTCAAATGAAACGTCTTCTTCCGCAAGCGGAGGCGGCGGTGGTGGTTTGCTATAGTCAATCTGCACGGCATACGCGCCGCGTTCGTACACGGCGGCGACTGCCGCGCCCAAATCGAGCGGCGCATCTGGATCGGGTTCAAGCAGAGGGACAGGCAAGACCGGTAGTTTGTCCCTTAACGCAATAGGCCAAACGGCAATGTTGGGGCGGCGGTCGGCGCGGCTGAGAAAAACATAGTACGGCGCATTGGGCACGGGTTTTTCCAATGGGAATCTTTCGCCCGACCGCAAGAGATCAATCTCCATGAAATGAACGGCAGAGCGCAAAAGGTCGCGTCGTTTGCGGGCGTAATCTTGATGCGCTTCATGTCCGGGTCGTTTATTGACCGGCGACAAAATTTCGATGACGGTGACGAGTTGTTGATGTTCGGCGGTGCGGATTTCAACCGTGAAGAGTTCTAGCGGAATTTCAAGAGGAACCGTGCTTGTGACCGGCGCAGGAGTGATTGTTGCGACACTCGTTTCCAATCCTCCTCGAGTTGGCTGGGTTTGCCATACGCTAACATCTGGACGGATGCCGAATGATTGCGCGACCTCGATGACTTCATAAGTCACAAACGGCGTGAGGCGCGCAAAGTAGCGCGGTTGAACGCGGGAATTGAGCCGAGCGCGGATTTCTGATGCGAGGTCACTGTGAAAATCAGACCACAACTCTGGCGTCTCAATGTATGGATCCATTCCGGGAAAAGGTGAAGGCATAAGACACCTCGATCACTTTCGCGTCACTCGAAGTATAGCATATCCGACATTCGGGGGCAACCAAATTTCAAGTCTCCAACCCCCAACTTCTAATCCTCAAGTTCCCCCATCAAATCGTACTCCACCGCGCGCGTAATTTTTACTCGCGCAAACTCTCCTGCGGGCAATTCTTTTTCAATAATCACGACGCCATCCACCTCCGGCGCGTCGCGATACGTTCGACCGATGCTTACTCCATCCCCCGCGCCTTCGATCAGAACCTCCAGCGTCTTGCCCACAAACCGCTGATTCTTTTTCAGCGAAATCTCTTGCTGAAGCGCCATCGCTTGTTCGCGGCGGCGTTTTTTTATTTTGGCGGGGATCTGATCCGACATTGTCGCGGACGGCGTCCCTTCTTCAACTGAAAACTCAAACACGCCGACGCGGTCGAATTGCTGTTCCTCGATGAACTGTAACAGCGTTTCGAATTCTTTTTCAGTCTCGCCCGGAAAGCCGACGATGAACGTTGTGCGAATTGCAATGTCCGGCATCGCGGCGCGCAAAGCATCGAGCATTTGGCATGTGACGACGCTATTCGGTCGCCGCATGCGCTTCAGCGTTTCGGGATGCGCGTGCTGCAGCGGCACGTCAATGTATTTGACGATTTGCGGCAAGCGCGCCATCGTTTCAATCAGGCGCGGCGTGACATGCCCGGGATAGGCGTACATCAAACGCAACCAATGCGGGCGACCACGAGAGTCGCCCCTACGCTCGCCCAAAACTTCGTCGCAAATCTTTTCCATCAGCGGCGCGAGCGCGTCGCGCTGACCCAAGTCCCAGCCGTACGCCGTACTATCTTGCGCGACCAAGGCGATTTCCTTCACGCCCTGCGCGACGAGTTCACGCGCTTCGGCAATCACCGCGTCCGGCGTTTTGGAATGATGCGCGCCCTTGATCGCGGGAATGATGCAAAACGTGCAGGGTCGGTCGCAGCCGTCCGCGATTTTCAGGAAGGCACTCGGACCGCGCGCGACGCGCGGCAACCGTTCGACAACGCTGCGCGCGGCGATTTGCTCGCGCGGCAAATTGAGGTACGCCTCTCTAAACCAGACTTCCGAAGCGCTCCGCGAAACTTTGAAAGTCTCACGCGTTTTCAAATGCTCGATAAAACGCGGCAACGCCAGCCATTTGCCGGCATCAATCACGCCGTCCACTTGCGGCACATCCGATTTTACTTGTGCGCCGTATCGCGAAATCAAACAGCCCGCGCCGATGAGCAATTGCCCAGCGCGTTTCGATTCGCCGAGTTCGCGCATCGCCGCGAGTGATTCCGCACGCGCGGCTTGCAAGAAGCCGCACGTATTGACGATCAGCACGTCCGCGTCGCGCGGGTTATCTGCCGCGCGCATGCCGGCGTTTTCAAGCAACGAGCCGATCCCATCAGAATCGGCGACATTTTTCGCGCACCCAAGCGTGCGGAGGTAATAGCGCATCAAAATCCTTGTTTGCAAAGTGAAAGACACGAAAGGGCGCGAAAGACGCGAAAATCCTCGCGGACCGCGCAAGCGCTGAAAAGACTCTGTAAATCACAATTTCATAAAGGGGGAAGCGCTCTCTAACGCGTTTTCGCCCGAAAAGCGGCGTTAGAGAACGCCTGCCCCTTCAACTGAGACTCTGTCAGGGTAATCCTGTAGCGCGCGAATCAAAACGGTGTTCGCGTTGGTGAAGGCGATGGAATCGCAGTGGGCGTTTCCAAAGTCGGCGTCGGCGTAAGGGTTGGACTCGGAACGGGCGTTGGCAGTTTGGGCGGAGTGGGACGCGAACTAATCGGCGTGCTTTTGCTATTGAGATTCCACTGGCGTTCCATCAGCGCGCGCTCGGCAAACACCGCCGCCAAAACCTGTTTGCCGTTGAAAAATATTTCCGCGCCTTTGGCATTCTCCACGCGAAAGTACAGCGACGATTTCGCGCTCCACGAGCGCGAAGTGCTGGCGTCCATCGTTCCAGTAAAGACTTGGACGCCGTCCACGCCGATGACGGCTTTGATCGCTTCATTCGCATCGATGTCGAGATTCAATGGACTGGATGCGTCGAGCGGGCGGCGCGTTGGGATTCGGCGCGTCGCAGTTGCATTGCCGGGGAATGTGGCAAAGGGCAGGGCAGTAATCGCGAGCGTTGGCACGCCGGTCGTTTGTGCGCCGGGAATAATCGGCAAGGTCACGGTTGGCAGCGCGCGCGTAACCGTGGGCGTGCGGCGCGTCGCATTACTGACTGCCACGCTGAGTTGATTCAGCGCCAGCAATCCGCACGCGCCGACGATGACGAGGATGCCGATTCCAATTCCAACGATTGCCGGAAGCGGCAATGGAATGCGCGCAGTGAGATCGCGTAGAATCGAAGGCGGCTGGTTTTGTGGAAAGAAGGTACCGGCTTGTAACTTTTCCGGCGGGGGCGGGATCGCCGGCGCAACGGAGGCGCCAAGATTTTCTTCAATTGCCGGCGGTTCGATAA
>JACQGS010000301.1 GCA_016199405.1 Chloroflexota bacterium
GCCCCGCGCCGCGATCCATGCAAAAGTTGAACATGCAAAAATCAACCCACGAGTCAATCGGGTAATAAAAAATGTTGACGCGCTTGTCGTCGGCGGCGCGCTGACTGCCGATGTTCGCATTGCTATTATCGAGCCGATACGTGAAATCATTCTCGCGCACGTGCGCGTCCACGTCCTCGCCCAGATTTTCGAGCAATTTGTACACGACGCGTGCGTGCCGAAATTCATCTTTCACGATCATGGACGACGCGAGAAATTCTTCAACCGATGGCGACATTGGCACGCACGGCACATATCCCAGCGCGCCGGCAAGTTCGGAATCGGCTTGCATATACAGCAGATTGACGAGACTCTCGCGATACAGGGGCGTCATTTGATCCGGCGTTTGAATCTCGCGCGCGGCAGAAATTTCCGCGTCCATCCGTTCGCTGATGTTTTTGGCTTCATCTTCCCGTTTGAATTGCGGCATACACCCTCCCACGTCCGGTAATTGGTAAGTGGTAATTAGAGATTAGAAATTGGAGATTGGATTTTGGATTTTGGAATTTGGGTTTTGGGAGTTGGAATTTTACTTTCCCTTGAACACCGGCGCGCGCTTTTCCAAAAACGCTTTCACGCCTTCGATATGGTCTTCGCTATGCCCGGCGATCTCTTGCAACAGCCCTTCGTTTTCGAGCGCGCTGTCTAAATCAACGTACATGCTTTTGGCAAACGCGCGCTTGGTCAGCCCAATCGCTTTGGTTGGCATCTGCGCGAGTTGCTTCGCGAATTCGAGCGTCTTGGGCAGCAGCTCTTCGGCTGTGTAGACGCGGTTCGCCAATCCAATTTGCAATGCCTTCGCCGCATCCGCCAACTCGTTCGTCATCGCCATCTCGAGCGCGCGCCCCAAGCCGATGATGCGCGGCAAAAAATACGAGGTGCCCGAATCCGGCGCTAGCCCGATGCCGACAAATGCCATTCGGAATTTCGCGTTCTCCGATGCGAAACGCAAATCGCATCCGCACGCAAACCCCAGCCCCGCGCCGGCAACCGCGCCGTTGATCGCCGCGATGATCGGCTTTTCGAGCACGCGCATTCGCGGAATCATCACGTTGTATGAAGTCCGCAAGTGCGCGGCAAAATTGACGCCGCCCGGCTTTTGGTACGCTTCCATGAACGAGCCCAAGTCCTGCCCCGAGCAAAAATTCTTGCCCGCGCCGGTGACGACGACCGCGCGCACTTCGCCATCGCGCTCGATCGTCTTGAGCGCATCGATCATTTCAGCGATCAGCGTGTCGTTGAACGCGTTGCTTTTTTCGGGGCGATTCAGTGTCAACGTCGCGACGCCATCAGATTTTTCAAAGAGAAGGGTTGAGTAAGGCATATCGTCGTCCTCTCTGGATAGGAGTAACTTCGACTAAAGTCTAAGTTTCAGATTGAGTAGGAAGCAATGGGATGAGTTTGTCCAATAAATCAGGCACATCAACTGTCGCCGTGTTCCATGCTTCGTCCCAATCAATCGCGTCATAGCCATGAATCACATGGTCGCGCATTCCTGCCATAAGCCCCCAAGGAATTTCAGGATGCTGATTGCGGAAATCTTCGGAGAGGCGTTTGACGGCTTCACCGACCACAATCAACTGGTACAAAACTGACGATTGCGTCTTGGGATCATCAAGAAATTCTTCCTCGGATTTCCCTTGGACAAATTCCTGCACTAGCCGTGCGGCTCTGGCAATGTCAAGCAGGGTGACCTCATCACGTCGCATTCGCCGCCTCCCGAACGGGATAAACCACAAGTGCGGTATTCAATATCTCCTCGCGACGCAACCAGTTCGAACTATTCTCAAGACCTCGCCGGGTAATGAGGTCAACACTCCGACCAAAGATTTTTTCCAATTCCTGTTCCATTCGAACATGATCGAAAAGTCCCCAGCGGGCATCCCCGGCAAAAGTGACCAAAATATCAAAATCGCTATCGGATCGAAAGTCGTCGCGCAAAGCGGAGCCGAAAAACGCTAGTTCGCGGATATCCCAACGTTGGCAAAATTGATCTATTCCATTTTTTGTGCTTGGTCGCTTTGCATATTTGCCGCGCGCCCCTGCGCTGAAATCGTATCCTGCCAGCATTTCGCGCGCGCGGTCACTTTTCGTTCGTGCTTTCATTTCGTCTTTCCTTGTTTATGAAGTCCTAATCAACTTCCACCCACTCCTGTTCATCGCTCGCGCATTTAATCGCGTCAATCGTACGCGCGAGCGCGACGCCATCGCGAAAATCCGGAAATATTTGCGCGTTGTCGCCTTGAATTCGCGCAACCACGCGTTCGAATAATTTGACCATGCCCCACAAAAGCGGATCGTTCGGCTTCTCGGTGACCTCCAAGCGTTTGGGAATGCCTAGCGGCGCGAGTTCGCGATCGCCATCGCGCCTGCCCCACAACTCGCCGTTCTTGATGACGAGCGTACCGAGCGATCCATGCGCGTTGATCGTCCAGCCCGGATCGTGCCGCGCGCCGGTGACAAAATTTAATAACGCTTCGCCGCCGCGCGCGAATTGCATGACGCACCAGAAGGCATCGTCGGCGGTCACGATCGGATCAACCGATTTTCCATTGCCGCCGGCAAGCGCCATCTGCGATTTCACTTTCGGAAACAGCGTGCGCCGCCCGGCGAGCACCGCGCGCGCGTCGTCGAACCACCAATGCAGCGCGTCAATAAAGTGCGAGCCCAGTTCCATTAACACGCCGCCGCCGCGCGCGTCGTCCGCCGCCCATTTGCCATGCTCGCCCCACGGATTTTCCATCGCCATCGTCACATCGACGCGCAAAAGTTGTCCGAGATAATCTTCGTCAATCAATTCCTTGGCGTACTGAAAACCCGGCAAATAGCGCATTTCGAAATTAACCGCATGCACGGCGCGATGCTCTTCCGCGCGCGCGAGCAACGACTGCGCTTCACGCGCGTCCAACGCGAGCGGCTTTTCGCAAACGACATGCTTGCCGGCAATTAGCGCGGCGTCCGCGATAGATCGGTGTGTATCCGTCGGCGCGGCGATGCTGACGAGTTGAAGTTCTTTGATCGCGAGCAGTTGGCGATAATCGGTGAAGGATCGCTCGATTTTCATGCGCTTGGCGAGATCCGCCGCGCGCGCGGCATCCAGATCGCACACTGCCACGACGCGCGCGTTCTTGACGCGTTGCCACGCGGCGATTTGCAATTCGCCCCAGCCCGTTCCGATAACGCCGACTTGGACCGGTTCCATGAGGTTAATCAATCAGCGGCAGATCGTTCGCATCGCCCACGTCGCCGATCCGACCCATCAACGTTTTCATTTTTTGCCGCACCCATAAATTCAAAACGTCCACGCCGTCCACCTTGTCGAGCCGCGCGGCGACGATGTCCATTTGCCGGCGCAAGCCATCTACCTGCCGGAAATCGAGGCGAATGACATTCTTGTTCGACCACGCGCGCTCGCATCGCTCGATCAATTTTTGGCCGTTGAACGAACGCACTTGACACGTCGCGATGATGTACGGCGCACCGCCTTCCAAAATGGAAAGCGTCCACGGCTCGCCGACGATATGAAATTCCGGCGACGGTCCTTCGATGATGGTGATTTGTTCGGGATCAATTGTTTCGGACAATGTATTTGCTCCAATGGGTGGCAGCCCAGCCGCGCTGGGCGATGCCGACAGCGCGGCTGCCGGCTACCCAATTATTTGCCCTTCCACTCTGCCTTGCGTTTATTCACAAACGCGTCCATACCTTCCTTTTGATCTTCGGTCGCAAACAAAAAATAAAACAGGCGCCGCTCGTACTCCAACCCTTCCGTCAGCGTCATCTCGTACGCTTTATTCACCGCTTCTTTCGCGAGCCGCACCGCGACCGGCGCGCGCGCCGCGATCTCCTGCGCGAGGTTTTTCGCTTCGGCTAAATACAATTCGACCGGCACCACGCGCGACACCAGCCCGCGCGCGAGCGCTTCATTCGCGCCGATGAACTTGCCGGTCAGCACCAGCTCCATCGCGCGCGATTTGCCAACCGCGCGCGTCAGCCGCTGCGTGCCGCCCGCGCCGGGCATTACGCCGATGTTGATTTCCGGCTGACCGAATTGCGCCGTCTCCGACGCGACGATGATATCGCACGTCATCGCGAGTTCGCAGCCGCCGCCCAAACAAAAGCCGCTCACCGCCGCGATGATCGGCTTGCCGATCTTGCGCACGCGATCCCAATGCCCGATTCGATTCGCGCGCAGCATTTCGACCGGGCTGGCTTTCGACATCTCGTCAATGTCCGCGCCGGCACTGAAGGCGCGTGCGTGTCCGTGAATGACGATACACCGCACCGCGTCGTTCGCATCGAATTCTTGCAGCGCGCGGACAAGTTCGCCGGTCACCGCGCCGTTGAGCGCATTCAAGACTTTGGGGCGATTCAACTGAACGAGTCCGACCGCGCCTTCGATTGTGACGAGAATATTTTCATAGTCCATTTTTATTCATTCCATTATCTGTCATTGCGAGCAGTCTTTGCGGAGCAATCTCGATTCAAGTCGGAGATTGCTTCGTCGCAAACTACGCTTCTCGCAATGACATATAGTTACGCTCCAACTTTCTGCACTTCGACGTCGCCAAAACCAACGCTCGCTTCGATCCGCAATTTGCGCGGCGCGGACGCGTAATCGTCGGATTGATATTCGATGTGCGGACCGATGCCGTCGGATTTGTCGCCAAAAACTTGCGCGTCGCCAAACCCGGCGCGCGCGTTGACGCGCACGGCTAAATCGCGCGGGACAAAAATCGTGAGGTCGCCAAAGCCATGCGATGCGTGCACGACGCTTTCGCCGTCCGGAAAAATCGCGCGCGTGAGGTCCACGTCGAGGTCGCCAAAGCCGTGACTGAACGATTCACGCTGGATCGTTTTGCCATCCAGGTTCGGGCGATACTTGCCAAAGCCCCACGCGTAATCGCCGGGAAATTTATCGTCGCGCGGCCGAAAACCGCGCCAGACGAACGAGACGCCGATCAATATCAACAAGACTGCCCACACTTGATCCCACCGGAACAGAATTAGCCCCAGATTTCCGGCGAGAAGCAGCAACCCGACGATGATCAAAAACCCTGCCCAGAACATTTGCCACGAACTTGCGCGCGTCATCGGTCACCTCCGATTTAGGTTTTTGTTTTTTCCAATAATTTGTTCTCGTACACCGTACCCACTTGCACCATATGCTCCAGCGTGTGATTGTAGCAATGCGTCGCGAGCCACTCGAGCGAGATGTTACCGTACTGTGGATGCACCGCAAACCGCGCCCAATCTTTATCAGACGTTTTTCGCAAGAGCGCGACCAACTTGCGCCGCGCCTGCAAAAATTCTTTCAGCACGGTTTTGAGCGGCTGGGTCGAAGTGTAATGCTCGCGATGATACGCCTCTTGATCAAAGCTGGGGACCTTCGGGTTGACTTCTTTCAAGATACGTTGCGTTCGATAGAGAAAAACGAATTTCTCCGTATCGCGCAAATGTGCGAGGGCTTGATGAATGCTCCACTCATTCGGCGCGGGCGGCGTGAGAATCTCCGCGCCGGAAAGCCGCGCGACCTGCTTGACCAATTCTTTGCCATTGGCTTCAAGCCCGTCAATCAGCGATGCAAATTTGCGATTCATATTGTCCTCCCGTTTTCTTGTCTACTCACCGTCTCATTCAACTCTTGCACCATCGCGGAGGTTTCCTCCGCGAGCAAACCGCTATACTCCGCCGTCTCGTGCACCGATGCGTTCAGCAACACGATACAGCCGCCGCAAATCCGAATGCCATGCGCTTCGAAAACTTCCATAGCCTCCGGCATCGCTGCGATCACATCATTCACGCGCGTCTCGCCCGATATTGCGCGCCCCTCGACCGGCGATTTCCATTCGATCAAATCAATTTGGTTGTCGTCGAGATCGAGAAAGGTGGCATGTTTGCCAAAGCCCGCCGTCGCCGGCGGCGCGAGAAATTTCACGCCTTTCTCCGCGAGGGCGCGATGCGTTTCACCAATATCATCCACGCGAAAACTCAGATGCACCGAATTGCCGTCGCTCATCGCTTCTACGCGCGGATGCAAAACGATTGCCGCGCCCGGCGTTTTGAATTGCACCCAGCCCGGCGCGGTGTAATCGAGCGGGATGCCCAACACATCGCGATAAAATGCGGTCGCGCGATCGAGATCGGAAACGTAGATGATGGAGTAGGCGAGGTCGTGGAGCATGATTCAGGTCGCCGGTCGCAAGCCACAGGTCGCAGGGCACAAGCGAATTTTTCTTGCGACCTGCGACTTGCAGCTTGTCACAATTTCTTTCCGCAATTTCCGCAATACTGAAAATTATCCGGAATCCGCGTTGCGCCGCAATGGGCGCAGGTACGTGCGTATTGTCCCCAGGGACCATCGGGCGAGCTGCCGGCAATATTCGGCTCGCGCAGCGCGCCGTAATTCACTGCACGTTTTTCGTGGAACGATGCCAGCCCTTCCGCAACTTCCGCTGAATCCGCATGTAGGGTCAACCAATCGCGCGCATGCCCGATCGTCATCGCCCACGAAAAATCTTTCCAGAAATTGGTTTGCTGTTTGGTATAGCGAAAAACTTCCGGCATTTTGTGGAGCAACTTTTCGACCATCGCGTCAACGGCGTCATCCAATTTTTCTTTCGGCACAACTTCGTTGACCAACCCCCACTCGAGTGCCTGCGGCGCGCTAATCGGCTCGTTCAGCCAAAGCATTTGCCGCGCGCGCCGATCCCCAACCATAATTGGCAGCCATTGAGTCGCACCACCGGCGGCAACGCTCCCGCGCGAATTGCCCACTTGCCGAATCGTCACATGCTCCGCCGCAATCGCGAGATCGCACGACATATTGAATTCGTTGCCGCCGCCGACGACCATGCCGTTCAGCCGCGCAATCGTCGGCTTGCCGATGCCACGCAGTTTTTCGTGCGCATTTTGAAACGCGCCGAACCATTTCCAATAATCGTTTGGACGAGCCAAGAATTGCTTTTGCTCATCCAAATCCGCGCCGGCGCAAAATGCTTTATCGCCCGCGCCAGTCAACACGACCACGCAGACTTTATCATCATCCGCGGCATCGCGAAACGCTTGCTCCAACTCGCGCAGCGTCTGATAATCGAACGCGTTCATCACCGCCGGGCGATTGATGGTGACAGTAGCACGGTGGCTTTGAATACCAAAAAGAATTTTCTCGAATGCCATGCGTCTATTCGTTTCTATCCGTTGATTTCTTCGGCAAATCCAAACATCACCAACCCGCGCGCAAAGCCCATCAAATTCTTGCCGGCTTCCATATTTTCCGGCGACGCCATCGCCGCGTCCATCGTGCTTTTATCTTTGAACAACAACTCCGCCATCAAATAAAATTCGGGGTCGCCGCGCGGCGCGCCGGTGAAACGCGAGACGATCACGCGGCTCAAGCCGGGAATTTTCTTGACGAGCGGAATATGCGTTTCAAAATATGCCTTGTCAAACGCGGCGGGGTCAGTGGGCTTTTTGTATAACGCGACGAGTTTTACCACGCGGAGACTCCTTGATCGCAAGTATTATAGCAAGCTAAAAGTCAAAAGGCAAAAGCATCTTGTGATTACCCACAACCCAAAAGCAACCGCAGAGAACGCAGAGGCGCAGAGGCAGAAAATAGTTTTCTCTGGGTCTCTGTGCCCCTACGGTGAATTATGGGTTATCGCCAGAAAAGCAAAGCATCACGAGCGCGCTTTGCCGGGAAAGAGCAAACGCGCGCGCTGGAGCAAATCAGAAAAGAATGCGCGATGAGTTTGCGCAGCTAGCGCGACTTCAATCGCCAGCATCGCCAGCGAGACCCATAACAAAATCGGAAATTGCAAATGCAAGCCGATGCCGAGCAATGCCCACAGAAAATAGAGATGAATCAAATAACGCACCGCCGCGAGAAATGAATCCGCGGGCTCGCGCGGTGTACCGCGCCGCATCAACGCGCGCAACGTCAAAAGCGCAAATACAAGCAGCGCAATCGCGAACAGCGTTCCATCCGTTTGCGAGCGGCGAAAAATTATTGACTGCAGAAATGAATACGGCACAATCGAAACCAGCAAGCCGGCATACGCGGCAAACGGCGCGCCGCCCTGCCACAACGATTGCCGCGCCCCGCGCGTCGCGGCGCGCCGGCGCACCCAGCGCGTGACGAACGAAAACGACGCGGCGACGAAGAGCCACGCGTAGAAATTTCCGTACGGCACGCCGAACCAACCCTGGTCGAGCGGAATCGTCCACGTCCACAAATTCAAGCGAATCGCGACCGCATCGAGCGCGAGGTCGAGCAGAATCGCCCAGACCGCGTCGGCAATCGGCGCGAGGCGTTCGTCAATGCCCAGCGCGTCGGAGATATTCATCGCGGATGCAATGATGAGCGCCCACGACATCGCAATCGCCGGCGGCACGAGGTCGAAGCGAAACCAATGCGCGTCGTAACGATAAGTTTGAAAAATGATGATGTCGCCTTCTTCGAGAAGCAAGCCGAAGGCGAAGGCGGTGAATAGTTCGAGCAAACGCGCAGGGCTATGGCGCGCGGCGCGGATCGCCGCGATGAGAAATACGGCAAGCACGCCGATTTGCACGAACGCGTAGACCCAATCCAAATCGTTCCAGAGCGATTGGAGTGAATTGAAGAATTGTGTGAGTTGTGTCGGCACGGGGAAAATTGTCGGAGGCTGTCATTCTGAGCGAAGCGAAGAATCTTTTTGTTCCAACGCATAACGAGATTCTTCGGCGCGAAAACCGCGCCTCAGAATGACAACGAACGTCATTTCTTGAAATAGTCCGCGTTGATCTGAATATAATTTTTCCACTGCTCCGGAACTTCATCGAGCGGAAAAATCGCGCTGACCGGACATTCCGGCGCGCACGCGCCGCA
>JACQGS010000302.1 GCA_016199405.1 Chloroflexota bacterium
ACGTTATGCTGTTCCAACGAGTGCTTGGGTTGTTAAATTGACAGATGCGCGAATGTGCTTCTGATGGAATCCTTTTATCCTTTTTCACTGACAGTGGATGAAGGTCTCAGGCTGCAAGTCGCAAGCGGCAAGTCGCAGAAAATATCACCTGCGACCGGTAACCTGTAACTTGCGACCTGTGACTTGCCCCTCGTCACTTTTTCCTTTCGATTTTGATCCGATAGCGATTCAAAATTTCGCTCGAAATCAGCATGAACAAAATAATTCCCTGCAACATGCGCGCGAGGCCGGACGGCTGAATCTCGCGGCTCCCAATCAACAAGCCGCCAAAAAGAATCGCGACCGGAATCACCGCCCACGGATTTAATTTCGCCAGCCACGCGACGATGATCGCGGTAAAGCCATAGCCCGGCGAAATGCGATCCTGCAACCGATGCACGACGCCGGTCACCTCCGCCATTCCCGCGAGTCCGGCGAGCGCGCCGGAAATCATCATCACGAGCACCGTGTTGCGCACGATATCAATGCCGGCGTAGCGCGCCGCGTTCGGATTGTCGCCGATCAAGCGGATCTCATAGCCCCAACGCGTGCGCGCGAGTAAATACCAGACCGCGACCGTCGCGAGCAATCCGAACACCAAACCGAGATGAATCGTCAGCCCGGCAAATGCCGGAATTTGCGCGGCGTAATCGGACAGGCGCGGCAGCCACGCGTTCGCCGGAAAGGTCGGCGTGAGTTGAAAGCCGCGATCGCTCCACGAGCCGTAAATCCAATACGCGTTCCAGAAAAACGCGATGTAATTCAGCATCAGTGTTGTAATGATTTCGTTGACGCCGAATTTCGCTTTGAGATAGCCGGGAATCAAACCAATCGCCGCGCCCATCACGATGCCGGCAATTGCCATCGTCGGAATAAAAATCCACGGCGACACGTCTTTGCCGAAAACTTGCTGAACGATGTACGTCGCGCCGAACGCGCCGAGATAAAATTGCCCCTCCGCGCCAATGTTCCACAAGCGCGCCCGAAACGCAATCAAACACGCGAGCCCGGTGAGAATGAGCGGCGACGCTTTGACGAGCGTATCGGACAAGACGCCGGTGTTGCCGAACGCCGCGCTGAAAATGTGCGCGTACGCGTTGAGCGGATCGCCGCCGACGAACGCGAGAATAATTCCGCCGATGATCAGCGCGCCGATAAACGATCCGAGCGAGGTCGC
Source organism: Chloroflexota bacterium (assembly GCA_016199405.1). Lineage (GTDB taxonomy): Bacteria > Chloroflexota > Anaerolineae > UBA4142 > UBA4142 > JACQGS01. Next base: position 1,217 of record JACQGS010000302.1, read on the forward strand.
ATACGGCAGCCAGCGCGGCGTTTCCATGCGCGGCTCGAGCCGAATCGAAAATGGTAATCGGAACGCGCGCGCACGCGATTCAGTTTGCATGTCTGCCATAATGGAATTACGTTTTCTCGCTTTGCAAAATTACGGCTTGAACGATCACGCCAACGATAAACAACACCAGCACAATTCCAAAAGAAATTCCCGGCGCGAGTCCTAATGCTTGCACGATCATCGACGCGCCGCCGGCGGATGACAGCACGATGAGCGCCCAATCGAACAGCGCGTACATCAACCCCGCGCCGATCAAACCGCCGACCACGAACGCGACCCAGCCCAAGATTTCAGAGCCGGGCAAGAGCGAATGCGCGAGATACTCCAAGAAAAATCCGCCGGCAAGAAATCCGGTCACGCCGATCGCGACGTTGCGCAAAAAAATCGCAACCACCGCGCCGAGAATGCCGGCGACGATCGCGACGCTGAGAATCGCGATTTCCGGCGCGTCGTGCATAAAGCGCGCCGTGAACTGAATGCCGGTTTCGAACCCAATCGCCGCGACGAAAACCCAATACAATTTTCGCCCAAGCGTCAACAACGACACGCCAACGAGAAGACGAAGGATGGGCATGAGTTACCTCCACAAACATGATTCATAAGGATTCCGCAATCTACAATCCGAAAACTTGTCCTGAACGAAGTGAAGGATCCGAAATCTGAAATCACTTCGTCCCCGCCATCCACAAGCCAATTTTTTCAATGTCCGCGTTTTCGGCGCGCGTTTCGCCGACGACCTGCCCTTCATACATCACCGCAATGCGATCCGCCAGCGCGAGAATTTCGTCGAGGTCTTCGGAGATCAATAGAATCGCCGCGCCGGCTTCGCGCTGCTCGAGCAACAAGCGATGCACTGCTTCGGTCGCGCCAACGTCCAACCCGCGCGTCGGATGCACCGCGACCAACAGCCGCGGTCCCGCCGATATTTCGCGCGCGAGAATCAGCCGCTGCAAATTGCCGCCGGAAAGCAAACGCGCGGCGGTATCGAGCGACGGGGCGATAATTTCAAATCGCTCTTTCAGATCGTGCGCGATCGTGCGCGCCGTCGTCGTATCCATCCGCGCGCCGTGCGCGATCGGCGGCTCGCGGTAACTCTTCATGATCAAATTTTCAAAGACGCCGAGATTCGGCGCGCTGCCCATCCCGGCGCGATCTTCCGGCACGTGTGACACGCCGGTGCGGATCGCAAGCAAAGCGTTCGCGTTGGCGAGCGCGACGCCGTTCACAAGAATTTTCCCGCCGCCGAGCGCGCGCAAGCCGGTAATCACGTGCGCCAGTTCGCTCTGCCCGTTGCCAGCAACCCCGGCAATGCCCAGAATTTCGCCGGCGTGCACTTGCATCGAAACGTCGCGCAATGCCGGCATCCCTTTGTCGTTTTCCGCGCGGGCGGCTTGAATGTCGAGCACGATCGCGCCCGGCTTTGACGATGATTTCTTCAGCGCGAACGAAATCTCGCGCCCGACCATCAAGCGCGCGAGCTCGTTCTTCGTGACAGTTTTCGGATCGAGTCCCACCGCCGTGACTCTGCCGTTTTGCATCACGGTCAAACGATCCGCGATCTCCAGCACCTCATCGAGTTTATGACTGATAAAAACCAGCGAACGCCCGTCCCGCGCCATCGCGCGGAGTGTGGGGAAAAGTTCGCGCACTTCCGGCGGCGTCAGCACCGCGGTCGGCTCGTCCATAATGAGAACGTTGACGCCGCGATAGAGCATTTTGAGAATCTCGACGCGCTGTTGCTCGCCAACCGACAACTGCCAAATTTTTGCGCGCGGATCCACTTTCATTCCAAACTGCTCGCCGAGTTCGGCGACGCGTTTTTCGGCGGCGGACAGATTCAACCAGAAGCGCGGCGCGGGGAGACCGAGCATGACGTTTTCGGTGACGCTCTGCGACGGCACGAGCATGAAATGCTGATAGACCATGCCGATGCCGCGCGCAATCGCGTCGCGCGGCGAATGAAAATCGCACTGCGCGTCGTTCACGCAGATTTCGCCGGCGTCGGCGCGGTACAGCCCGGCGAGAATGTTCATCAGCGTGGATTTGCCCGCGCCGTTTTCGCCGAGCAGCGCGTGCACCTCGCCGCGCCGCAAATCGAAATCGACGCGATCGTTCGCGCGGATGCCGGGAAATTGCTTGACGATCCCGCGCATGGAGATGACGTTGTTGGTTGGGTTCATAGGATTAGCAGGGGCGCAACTTGCTACGCCCCTGCGCGTGAATTGTTACGGTCCTAATTTCGGCAATTGCGCGACGACGTTCTCGTACCACCAGTACATGCCGTACTTGGCAGCGAATCCCGGCGCGCCCGGCGCGAATTGATCAATATCACCTTGCGTCATTTTTTCGCCCTTGGGCACGATCACTTTGCCGGTGTTGTCTTTGATTTCGCCGGCGAAAACATCAAAGCGCGTGAATTTTCCGGCGACCATATCTTTGAGTTTCGCTTGCACGAGCGGGATCACATCTTTCGGCACGCCGGCTTTGGGCGTCTGTCCTTCCATGAATCCAAACAAGCCCAAGCCGCCGGCATCCGCGTCGAAGTATTCCGCGCCGGGTTTCCATGTTCCCGCGCGCATCGCTTTCACATCTGCGACGTAGATGGGTCCCCACGTCCAGTACATCGTCGTGAGGCACGAATCGAGTTTGCAGTTTTCGAGATAATCGTACGTGATCGCCCACTTGCCTTTTTCTTTCGCGGCTTCGGCATTGGCGGGCGTATCCGCGCCGGTCATCACGACCTGCGCGCCGGCGTCAAAGAGCGAGTTCGCCCCTTCTTTTTCTTTCACCGGATCGTGCCACGTATTGATCCACCGCACATCCAGCTTGCATTCGGGGCACGTTTGCTTGATGCCGATGGCAAAGGCGTTGCCGAGACGCAACTCTTCCGGAATCGGAAACGTCGCGATGTAGCCGATGCTCGGCTTGCCGTCCGCTTTGGCGCGCGCGCCGGCGATCATCCCGGCGAGATATTTCATATCTTCCATCGCGCCGAACATGTTCCCAAAGTTCGTGCCGTTACTCTTGAAACCGGAAACGTGGAGGAACTTGATGTTTGGAAATTCCTTCGCGACCGTTTCCATCCCGTCCATGAAACCGAACGACGTGCCGATGATCGCATCAAAGCCCTTGCGGGCGAGCGCGCGCGTGATCTGCTCCGATTCCGTTCCTTCGGGCACGAGTTCGATGTACGCGGTCGCGACATCGGCTAAATTCTTTTCGAGAAAGACGCGACCGACATCGTGCGCCTGCGTCCATCCGCCGTCATCGTGCGGACCGACGTAAATGAAGGCGACGTTGTACTTGCCCTTGACCGGTTCGGGAATTTGAAATTTGCCGACCGTCGTCGGGGCACTCGGCGCGGCGGGCGCGCACGCCATCGCAATCAGCGCGATCACGCCCAGCGCGGCGATGAGAAATAATTTGCGATTCAACATTTTCTCCTCCATAAGATGAAACCGTTTACCTCAACCGAGTCTGCGGTGTAATGTATCGAGTGCCGGTAATCACCTCCTTGCGAATGTGACCGGTGGCAAGTGACATGAAACTTCGACACGCCATTCGTCACTTGGACTATCGCTTTCTCTTGCTTTTCAACCATCCATCTACCCACGCGGACTCGTCCGCCGAGAGCGGCGCGCGGGGAGGCTGCTGATAGTCTACGATGTCATCATACCCGCCATTGTCGTAACCGCGTGTAAAAAGGGATTGCAAATCCAGTTCGACATCGGCATCGGGCGCTCGCAAAGGCACGCGCATTTTCGGGAGCGGACGCGCGAGGGGGATGGGGTACATTTCATAGCGATAACGCTCGGTCGCGCGGCGGACGCTCATCATGTAACGATACGGAGCCAGAGTCGCGAGTACCTTCGGGGGAATCGCAACGGTGGCTTGCCCGCTCGCGAGCAGGTCAATCTCGACCAGATGAACGTGACTGGCAAGAATCTGTTGCTGCTTCTGCCGATATTGGTCGTGCCCTTCGCCCGGCATCTTGTTGGCGGGACTGAGCCCCTCGATCACGGTGATCACTTGCTCGCCCGCCGCGTGAACGATTTCGACAAATGGCTCGCGGTGTTCGATCGGGGGCAGAGTCATGACAATCGGCAAAGATTCCGCTTGCGTTGGCATTGCAGTCGCCGCGTAGGCGGGTACAGATTCCCGCAATTGTTTCTGCACCAAGAGCACATCGGGATACATCGCGTGCGGCGGCGTGATGACGTACACGCGCTCGCCAATCCGCGCCAGATAGGTGGGACGCACTTGAGGTTGGAGAGCATCACGAATGTACGTGATTAGACTCTGATGCACATCGGGCCAACGCACCGGGTCTTCAAGGTAGGGATCCATTCCGGGAAAGGGACTGGGCATCATTCCTCCTTCATCCGTCAACTCACTTTCAAGCGCGCCGCAAAAGCCGAGTGTTCCGGCGTCGCTAATCCTTCCTGCAAAACTCGCAACATCTCGGCAAGTTCATCTTTCCAGAACGCGGCGGGCTGTAGCCACAGTCCGGGAAACGCTTCGCTCCGCAAAATTCCCTGCTCATCGAGTCGCAGCGCTTCATAGACCCCTTCGCGCAAAACGAACCAATCCGCCTTTTGCTCTTCCACTTGAAGCGCCAGATACTCTAACACGCCCGTGCGCTGATAGACACGCTTTTTCTCGTGCAAATCATACGCGACACTGCTCGCGGCAATTTCAATGACAAGTTCCGGCGCGCCTTCCAAATAGTCATCGGCTGTGACGCGCGATTTGCCTCCGTACGCCGGCTCAAGGCGCAACAAGACATCCGGCTGAACCTCGTTTTCAAAATCGAGGCGCACCGTCGCATTGTCGTACGAAACAACACCGGGGGTTGCCGCGCGAAAAGCCCCTAGCCAGGCAATGATGTCGGCATGGGGTTGAGCGTGTTTTTGTGCGCGAATGGGAGAGGGCATAAAGACAACTCCTTCGACGAGTTCCGCCTTTTTGATTTCAGGATACGCCGCGTAGCGCCGCTCGAACTCGGCGCGCGAGAGATGATCGCCCGCGTTCAACGAAGGACGTTGTCCGGTTGAAACGGGTGAGGGAACGAGAATCGTTTGAATATTGGCGCTCATGGCACTGCTCCCCACAAGTCGCATAAGTCGCAAGCGGATCCTGTGGCTTGCGACCGGCGACCTGTTACTTGCGACTTTCAGTCCACCAACAACTCGACAAAATCAAACTTGTTCACATCCACCAAACCCTTGTCGGACAATTTCAATTCCGGAATTACCGGCAGCGCGAGAAACGACAGCGCCATGAACGGCGTGCGCAAATCGCAACCCAAGCCGCGCGTCGCATTGTTGATGCTGTCCATTTCTTCGCGCACGCGTTCGAGCGGCTGATCGCTCATCAAGCCGGCAATCGGCAGCGGCACGCGCGCGAGCACTTGCCCGTCGGCGACCGCGACGAAGCCGCCCTGCATCGCCGCGATACTGCGCGCGGCGTACAGCATGTCCTCGTCGTTCGCGCCGGCGACGATGATGTTATGCGAATCGTGCGCGACCGATGAACCGATCGCGCCTTTTTTCAATTTGAACCCGCGCACAAACGCGATGCCGACGTTGCCGGTGCCGTGATGCCGCTCGATGACCGCCATCTTTAGCAAATCGCGCGACGGATCCGCGACGGCGTTGCCATTTTCGACTTTGATGCGATCCACCGACTGCCGCGTCACGATCTGATCCGGCACGATCTCGATCACGCGTGCGGTGGTGTGCCCGTTCGCCGGCACGCGCAAATCCACTTTTGCCCAATTGACGTTCATCGAATTGCGGAGCAGTGGGCGCGGATGCTCGTGCTCTTGCGAAATGATTTTGCCGTTCTCCGCCACGAGCTGCCCGCCGCGAAATACTTTTTGGATCGTAAAATTTTTGAAATCGTCAAAGACGACCAAATCGGCGCGGCGACCCGGCGTAATCGCGCCGCGATCGCGCAAGCCGAAATATTCGGACGCATTCAGCGTCGCGATTTGAATCGCGGTGATCGGATCGAGCCCTTCGCGAATCGCGGTGCGCACGATGAAATCAATGTGCCCTTCGTCAATCAAATCGTTCGGGAAGCGATCGTCGGTGACGAAGAGGCAACGCCGCGCGTTTTTCGGCGTGATGATCGGCAGCAGCGCTTTGAGATTGTGCGCGTTCGATGCTTCGCGGATCATTAGATACATGCCGAGCCGGATTTTTTCGCGCGCTTCGTCGAGCGTCGTGGATTCGTGATCGCTGCCAATGCCGGCGGCGACGTAGCCCTCGAGATCGCGTCCGCGTACGCCCGGCGCGTGCCCGTCAATCGGACGATCGGCGAACGCGCGCAGTTTGTCCAGAACATTTTCATCGCGGAATAAAACGCCCGGATAATTCATCATCTCGCCCAAGCCGAGCACCCACGGGTCGCTCTTGAATTCGGTGAGATCGCTCCAACGCAACGATGCACCATTCGTTTCGAGATGCGTCGCCGGCACGCACGACGGCACCATGACGTAGCACGAGAACGGCGTGTATTTTGCCGCTTCGAGCATATAGCGAATGCCCTCGACGCCAAAGACGTTCGCGATTTCGTGCGGGTCAACGACAACGGACGTGGTGCCGTGCGGCACGACCGCGCGCGCGAATTCGTACGGCGGCACCATCGCGGATTCGATATGCACATGCGCGTCAATGAAACCCGGACAAACGTACGCGCCGCGCAAATCCATCACGCGCTGCGCCGGATAATCGCCTAAGCCGACGACGCGCGAATGCGTGATGGCAATGCTCGTCTCTTCGATTTCGCCGGAAAAAACGTTGACAACGCGCGCATTTTTCAGCAGCAGTTCAGCCGGCTCTTCCCCGCGCGCGACTTTGATGAGGGATGAGATTTCCATTGGAGCAACCCATCCTTTCTATTGAGCGGATTTGTTCAATCGCCAAATTGAAAAATTGAGAATCGTCGCAAACGAAACCCACAAAAGATAGGGAACGAGCAATAATCCTGCGAGTAAATTCAGTTGCCAGAATGCACTCAGCGTTCCCACAATGAGAAACCACAGGATGACAATATCAACTAGCGCGAGGTCGGCGCGGTGCCGACCAAAGAATAGCCAAGACCACGCCGCGTTGAAACCAAGTTGCGCGATGAAAAGCGCAAGCGCCACGCCGGCAATCGCGAATCCGCTCCCGTCCCACACCAGCCACGCGGCGATTGCCAAGAGTGTGTAGAGAATCGTCCACACCGGCGCAAAGACGCGATTCGGCGGATTCCATGTCGGTTTCTTCAACTGCTTGAACCATTCATCCGGCAGAAACCGCGCGCCGACGAATGCGGCAGCAAAAACGATGGCGAACCAAACGATGAAACTGAGGATGGATGACATTGCGATTTCCTTTTCTTTTCGTTTCAATTTTTCTTCTGGTGTGGTTTCTGTTTGCTTTTCTTTGACCGCATTTCCCTTTTACGTTCCATCAAGCGCAATTGGAGAGGTTGCTTGGGCGCATATTCTACTGGCTTGCGAGATTGCTGCGTCATCTTGAGAAAATCATCAAAGTGGACAAGTGCGTTCGCAAACCACTCGTAATTGACGCCGTTGCCATTCTGCGACTCGCTCGCGGTTCGCAATAATTCGCCCATAAAATGCAGGAACAACTTATTGTCGCTATGATCGGCTGGCGAATTCAGTCCCTTCATGGCGCGGCGCAAAACATCGGCAGGCGTTGAATCCGTCGCGTTTGCTGGTTTTGTTTTTTGACAGACCAAGACGAGATCCATATCTAGTACCCTGTCTCAAAAGTAATCCGACGGTATAGTGTTGTATAATCGGCTCCTTGTTCGTATTTCTTCAACGGAGGAGCCACCATGAAACCGTTCAAATATGTAATCCGTCTGAAAGGCAAGGAGAAAAGCGAACTCCGTAGACTGAAACGC